>CALXIA010000038.1 GCA_944388245.1 uncultured Gemmiger sp.
AGGAGGTAGAAATCTTCTACCGCTTTATCGGCAAAATTGATTGAATGATACCAATATCTTTAACTATGTGATACCGGTCGCACCCAGCCGGACCTGGCCGGTCTGCAGAATCTGGCCACCGCTTTGGGATGCACCCTGGAACAGCTGGTGGGCGGGCTGGAGCCACCCGCCGGCCCGGACCCGGGACTGCGGCGCAGCTGCCGCCGGATCTTCTGGAGCAAGGCAGCGCTGGCCGCCGGACAGATCGCCCTGTGGATCTGGCTGGGCCGGCCCGCCGGGGTGTGGCTGCCGGCCATCCTGTTGCTCTGCGATGGCAGCGTGTACCTGCCGCTGGAGGCGATGGTGCGCAGCGGGGATTTCACCCTGCTGGCTGGATTTGACCGGCGGCTGCACTACCATCGGCCTACCCTGATGCGAATGGTGCAGATGATCGATCTGACCGTGCAGCTGAACGGGCTGGCCTGGGTGCTGATCGGGTTTCTGCTCTGCCTGCCCATGCCGGCGGACGTGGCCCGCTGGGGATTCCCCGTCTGCCTGATCGGGTATATACTGGGCATGCTGGGGAGCATCGGCATCGTTAATTTCAAATATTCTTCCGCGCTACTCCCCGACGGGGAAGAACGCCACCGCAGCCGGGCCCCGCTGCCGGTGCTGGCGATCTGGGGTGTTATATTCTGCGTCCAGCTGGGATTGTGCATCGGGCTGGCGGTGGTCTACCGTATTCCCAACAACACGCCCGGCGCGCTGGTCCAGGCGGGCTGGGGCATACTGGGCATGCTCCAGAGCGGGGTGCTGCTCTTTTGGGAGATGCACCGGGCGGACAAGGCGGTACAAGCCCAAGGCCGTTGGCGGCCGGGGCGGGCTTTCTGGCTGCTGCTGGCGGGCTGCGCTATCTGCGCGGCGATGCAATGGGGCGCGGCGATCGCCTACGCAGGCGGCGGCGTATTGCGGTGAGCGGCGCATGGAAAATTTTTTGACCGGGTTGACAAAACCGACGGCACATTCCCCTTTACAAGGGGGGCATGCCGTCGGTTTTCGCGTTCAGGGCTCGGGCAAAAGAGATTCCCTTTCCCGGGTGGGGACAGGCGGCGGGGCGCAAACCGGAAAGGAGGCCCAGGCCTTGAACAGGTCCCCGTCGATGGTCAGGCCAAACGTTCCGTCCTGCAGTTCCGCCAGGCTGCGGGCGATGTTTAGGCCCAGGCCGCTGCCCTCGGTGGTGCGGCTGGCATCCCCGCGCACAAACCGCTCCATCAGTTCCTCCGCTGGGATATTCAACTGCTGGCGGCTGATGTTCTTCACCTGCAGCCAGGCACGCCCATCCCGCCGGCTGGCCTCCACATAGACCCGGGTGCCGGGCTGGGAATACTTGCAGGCGTTGCTTAAAAGATTGTCCACCACCCGCCAGGTAAGCCGACCGTCCAGCAGCGACCAGAGCGGCTCACCGGGAAGCTGAAGCACCGGTTCCAGATCGCTTTTTTCCAGGCGAGGGGCGTACTCCCCCACCGCCTGGGTGAGCAGTTCCGCCAGGTCGGTGGGCTCGGCGTGCACCGGCAGGCTGCCGCTGCTGGCCTTACTGGCCTCCACCAGATCTTCGGTGAGCTTTTTCAGCCGCTGCCCCTGCCGGGCGATGACCGCCGCGTACTCGGCAGCCTTGGGCTCCAGCGGCTGCTTTTGCAGCAGGTCCACATAGTTGATAATGCTGGTGAGGGGCGTTTTCAGATCGTGCGACACATTGGTGATCAGGTCGGTCTTGAACCGCTCACTGCGCAGGCGTTCCTCCACGGCGGCGCTCATCCCTTCCCGGATGCGGTTCAGGTCTTCCCCCTGGGCGCGCATGGGGCCCCAGAGGGTCTGGACCGGCACCCGGGTTTCCAGGTCCCCGTCCGCCATCCGGCGGGCAGCCTGCCGCAGCCGGACAAAGCCGGCGGCCAACCGCCCCAGCGCAGCCAGTACCACCAGCTGGGCGGCCAGCCAAAGCACCCAGGCCATCAGATCCTGGGCGGAAAAAGCGATGGCGGTGAGCAAAGCCAGGCCCAGCAGTACACAGGCGCCCACCGCCAGGGTGGTCCAGACCAGGGGCAGGTCGGCCAGAAAGCGGCCGAATCCATTTCCCAGCCGCCGCAGCCCGCGCAGCAGCCCGCGCAGCACCGCGGCGCTGAGACTATGGCGGAAGAGCACCCCCGCCCGGGCCCGGGCACAGATCCCCATGAGGGCGTCCACATAGAAAAGGAATCCTCCCCACAGGCCGCCCAGCCACAGGGCAGTGCCCAGGATGTTCTGGGCTCCGTTGGTGATCAGCCCCAGGCAGAAGGTCCCGCCGCCCACCGTCAGCAGCAGATAGGGTTCCAGCGGCAAAAAGCCGGCCGGTCCGGCATTGCGCTGCCCGCCGGGGGCACGGCCCGCGTTCCAGAGCAGAAACAGGAGCAGCCCCAAGGTCAGCGCCAGGCTGGTGACCGCCAGCACCGGCAGCTGGTAGCGCAGGTCATACAGGTTTACAAAGAGCAGCCATTCGTAGTAATAGGTGTCCCCCACCGGCAGGGTGCGGTCCACCGTCCAGTCCACCCGATAACAAATATCCTCGGCTCCCTCTTCGTATAGAAAATAGCTGCAGAAAAAGATTTCCGATCCGGTGACGGTGTCGGAACTGTCGGTATGGGTGGCGGAGAGCAGGGTGCCCTGGCCTGCCGGGTCCTTCGCGGAGACCTGCCAGAGCTCGTAGGTCAGGTTGGAATTTGCAGAAGAAAATGCGTCTTCCGCCCATAGGGGCTGGTCCTCGACCCCCGCCAGCTGCGCGATATCGGAGACATCCCGGTAGACCTCACCGTAAAACGCCTCGGTTTCAAAATAGCTTTTGGCCTGCCGGTTGGCGTACCAGTTGCAGGTTTCGCACCACATGGTGCCGAACAGGCTTAGTTCCCCTACTCCGGCAAAGAACGCCAGCAGCAAAAAGGCCAACGCCCGCACACCAATCCGCTCCCCCAGACGGGTCTTCATGGGCTCACACCCCCTTTTCCATCTTATACCCCAGGCCCCAGACCACCTTCAGATACCGGGGCTGGGAGGGGTCGATCTCAATCTTTTCCCGCAGGTGGCGGATGTGCACCGCCACCGCGCTCTCACTGCCCAGGGCGGGTTCGTTCCAAACCAGTTCGTAGATCTGGGTGCTGGAATATACCCGGCCAGGATTCTGCATCAGCAGACGCAGGATGTTGTACTCGATGGGGGTCAGAGCGATGGGCGAGCCGTCCACCGTCACCGTCTTGGCCTCGTCGTCCAGGCACACGCCCCCTACCTCAAGCCGGTGACCGCCCGCGTCGGGCATACCGCCCAGCTGGGCGTACCGGCGCAGCTGGCTCTTGACCCGGGCCAGCAGTTCCACCGGGTTGAAGGGTTTGGTCACATAGTCGTCCGCCCCCACGTTCAGGCCCAGCACCTTGTCGCTGTCCTCGCTTTTGGCGGTGAGCAGGATGATGGGCACGTTGCTGCTCTGGCGCAGCTTCGCCGTGACGGTGATGCCGTCCATCCGGGGCATCATCACATCCAGAAGAATCAGATGCAGCGGCTCCCGGGCGGCGATCTCCAGCGCCTGCTCCCCGTTTTCCGCTTCAAACAGGTTGTAGCCCTCGCTGGACAGGTAAATTTTCAGCGCGGCGCGGATGTCCGCGTCGTCGTCGCAGATCAGAATGGTATACATGATGTTCCTCCTGCCGCCGGTGGTCAGCCCATCGGCGGCATCCTTATTATACCGGAATCTTTTTGAAAGAAAAAGCCGCCCGCATCTTAAGATTTCATTAAGGCCCGATTCTTAGAAAAATCTTAAGGATTTCCCCGTCCACCGCTTAAAAAAGTCCTGGTATGCTGAAAATCGCAGACAAACGGATCGGGAGGCGGTTGTATGGAATTGGCAATGGTGTTAAGCCTGGTGTGCAGAATCAGCTGCGTATGGTTTGCAGCGGTGGCGGTGGTCGGGCTGATCCGCCGGGTGGCGCAGGGGCGGCAGCCCCGCTTTGCCCCCGCCGCTCCTTGTACCCGGTTCGCGGTGCTGGCGGCGGCCCGCAACGAACAGGCGGTGATCGGCGGGTTTGTGGCCAGCATCCTGGCCCAGGAGTATCCCCGCGAATTGTTCGATGTGTATGTGCTGCCCAACAACTGCACCGACGATACCGCTGGCGCGGCACGGGCGGCGGGCGCGCGGGTGCTGGACTGTGCCGGCGCGCGCAGCAAAGGCGAGGCGCTGCATCTCGGTCTGGCGCAGCTGCAGCACGCCGGGTATGACGCCTTTTGTGTGTTCGACGCGGACAACCAGGCCGATCCGACGTTCCTGGCCCGGATGAACGACGCGTTTTGCGCCGGGGCCCGGGTGGCCAAAGGGCGCATCGCCGCCCGGAATCCCCGATCCGGCTGGGTGGCCGGCTGCTACGGGCTGTATTTCCGGCTGTTCGACCTGTTCTTTAATGAGCCCCGGGGTGCGCTGGGGCTGTCCGCCAAACTGGTGGGAACCGGGTTCGCGGTACACCGGGAGGTGCTGGAGCGGCTGGGCGGCTGGAACACCGTGACGATGGCCGAGGACGCGGAGTTCGCCGCCCAGTGTGCCGAGCAGGGATACCCGGTGGTCTGGGTTCCCGGCGCGGTGACGCGGGACGTGGAGCCGGTGTCCTTTTGGGTGAGTCTGGTACAACGGCGGCGCTGGATCGGCGGGGTGCTGCAGGCCGGCCAGGCCCGGGGCGCCCGGCTGGCAGAGGCTCTGGCACGGGAAGGCCGAATCATGACCCTGGACAGCTGCCTGTTTTTTCTCGCGCCGCTCACAGGGGCAATGGGCACGGTTCTGGGGGCCGTGGGCACCGCGCTGGCTCTGGGGCAGGGCGATCTTTCTCTTTGGATACCGGCCGCGTTGACGGTGCTGGCCTGGCTGTTTACAGTGCTGGGTGCGCTGGCGCTGCGTCTCTCTCTGCCCCGGGCGGAGCGCCCCGGGCTGGCCAGTGTGCTGGGATTCGGGCTGTTCATGGCCTGCTGGGCGCCCCTGGGGGTGCTGGGGCTGCTCTGCCCGCCGCGGCGCTGGGTACCGGTGGACCACGCGGTTTCTCTTGTCACTCATCGTGGCCGGCGCGCCTGGGACGAGCGGGCCGCCTGACCGGTTTGTGCGCCGGGCAACAAAACACAGACGAACATCGCTTTTTGCCACAAAGCATGGTATAATAAGTACGCTCCCCGGCACGGCGGACGGGGAGCCTTTTTCTATCCTTTCGCCGTCCGGCGCTTGTAAGGAGATTTGTATGGAATACGGGTTCTATCCCCTGCTGTGGCTGTTTTTTCTCTATTCCTTTGCGGGCTGGGTATTGGAGACCGCCCAGGCCGCCGTGGTACACAAGCAGTTTGTGAACCGGGGCTTCCTCAATATGCCGCTCTGCCCGATCTACGGCACGGTAGCGGTCAGCTTCGCGCTGTTTTTACAGGATCTGAAGGACAGCTGGTTCTTTCTGTTTTTAGGCGGCATGATCCTGTCCGCCTTTGTGGAACTGGTCAGCGGCAAGCTGCTGGAGGCGATCTTTCACCGCAAGTGGTGGGACTACTCGGCGGAAAAGTTTCAGTTTGAGGGCTATATCTGTCTGAAATACAGCGCGCTGTGGGGCCTGTTCGGCATACTCTGCATGAAATTTCTCAACCCGCTTGTGCTGCGGCTGGGGGCGCTGTTCCCGCCGCTGGTGGGCAAGATCGTGGTATGGGTGCTGGTCGGGCTGCTGGCGATCGACTTTATCTCCAGCGCGGCCGCCGTGGCCCAGATGAAGGTTCGGCTGGGCCGCATAGACGAGATTGGCGGCGGGCTGGGGCAGATCACCGACCGGCTGGGCAACGCACTGACCCGTCGCATCCAGCATCGTATGGTGCGCGCCTATCCCAACCTGCAGATCGACAAGCTGCTGGCGGAACGCCGGGCCCGGCTGGCGCAGCGGACGGAAGGTCGTGTATTCGCCGCGGGCTGCGGTTTTTACAAGCTGACGCTGCTGTTCTTTATCGGGGCGTTTCTGGGCGATATCGTGGAGACCATCTTCTGCT
Source organism: uncultured Gemmiger sp. (assembly GCA_944388245.1). Lineage (GTDB taxonomy): Bacteria > Bacillota > Clostridia > Oscillospirales > Ruminococcaceae > Gemmiger_A. The sequence continues at coordinate 6,055 of CALXIA010000038.1, forward strand.
ATGTGACATCCGGCGTATTGATGAGCCGCAGCAGCGTGGTGTACGGGCCTTTCAGCATTGTGTGGGGATTGGGCGCCATGCTGCTGACCGCCATCCTTTACCGCTGGCGGGACAAGAGCGACCGGTATATCTTCGCGGTGGGCACCATTCTGGGCGGCGCCTATGAATACGTGTGCAGCGTGTTCACCGAACTGGTGTTCGGCACCGTGTTCTGGGACTACAGCCACATTCCCTTTAATCTGGGCGGACGTATCAATCTGCTGTACTGCTTTTTCTGGGGCATCGCGGCGGTGGTCTGGCTCAAGATGGTTTATCCCCGCCTGTCTAACTGGATCGAAAAGATCCCCCCGCGCCCCGGTATCCTGATCACCTGGGTGCTGGTGGCGTTCATGGTCTTTAACGTGCTGGTGAGCAGCCTGGCCATGGCCCGGTATGTGGAGCGCAACACCCTGGCCTCGCCCAGCACCGGGGCGCTGGCCCAGCTGCTGGATGACCGCTTCCCCGACGAGCGGATGGAACGCATCTACCCCAACGCGATTCTTGTAGACAACTGACAAGGTCCGCGCCAGTTTCGGCGCGGACCTTTTAGGATTGACCGGGAGAGCCAGCTGTGCTATTATTATGTTACGCGATATATCGCAACGCATAATATAGGAGGTGGAGCGGATGGAGCAGCAGCCGATGACCGAAGCTATGTACTATGTATTGCTGGCGCTGCTGCGTCCGCTGCACGGATACGGCCTGATGCAGCGGATCGGCCAGCTGAGCGGCGGGCGGCTGACCATGAGCCCGGGTACCCTGTACGGAATCCTGAGCCGGTTGCAGCGGGAAGGGCTCATTCGGCTGGAGGAACAGGACGCCCGCCGCAAGACCTATGCGTTGACCGAAGAAGGGACCGCGGCTCTCAAGGCCGAGTATGCCCGTCTTTGCCGCCTGGTGGAGGACGGAGCAATGCTGAAGGAGGTAGAAAAATGAAGCGGCTGTATCTCCCCCACCCCAATGACTGGAACATTGGCGGTATGGAGCGATTCTACGCCCGGATGGCACGGCGAGGCTGGCAGTTGAAAAAACGGGGCGCGTTTTTCAGCCGGTTCGCGCGCAAGGAGCCGGAGGACGTGTGTTACCGGGTGGAACTGGTCAGTACCCCGCGAAGCGATGCGCCCCTCCAGCTGCCGCCGGAGCAGATCCAGTTATACGAAGAATGTGGCTGGCAGTATGTGACCGGGCGGGGGCTGGTGCATCTGTTCCGGGCGCCGACGGGCAGCGGTGATCCGGAGTTATACGACGATCCTCGCCAACAGGCGGATACTCTGCAGGGGCTGCGCCGGGAGGCCCGTTTTCAGCTGGGCGGCGTCTGCGTACAGATGCTTGTCTATCTGCTGCTGGCAGTTCTGAATGAGCATTATCAGCCAGCCTGGCTGTGGCTGACCCTGGTACAGGCTCCCTCTCTGCTGCCGCTGGCCTGTATCCTGCTGGGCGGTCTGCTGGCAAACGCGCTGCACCGGGTGGTCCGCCTGGGCCGCCAATACCGGCGGATGCGCCGGGGCAAGCCACTGGACCGGCGGCCCCCATGGGGATGGCGGGTGATCCTGGCCGGGCTGTGGGCAGCGGGCGCGGTCTGCGTTGGACTATTCGTCTGGCAGGCGGCGGGGACCCGCACTCTGGCGCCGGAACTTAGCCAGGTTGGGCCCTGTCTGGTGCTGGAACAGTTGGGCGAAACAGGCACTCTCACCAGCCTGCCCGTGCAGGGAGAGAGCAGGAGCGGCATACGGGTAACCCCGCTGCCGGGCGGCGGACGCTGGTGGCACGGGCAGGAGGTCCGGGAGAGCGGCAGCCGGCAGGTCAGCATGTTCCAGGACGTGTATGAGTTGAACAGCCCGGAGGCAGCGCGGCGGCTGGGACCGCTGCTGACCGAGGCCGCCACCTTTGCCGACGGTATGGAGCCGGTGACGGTGGACGGATTGGATTGGGCTGCCTGTGGTACTCTTGAAGCTGTGGCGGTACAGGGCTGCCGGGCGGCGTACATCACCCTGATCGTTCCGACCCAAACGCTGGAAGAACAGCGCCAGGTGCTTGTGCAGGCACTGGAAACCCTGGCGGCCCATTGGACGGCCACGCCCGAACTCTGACAACGCGGCGGCCTGCCCCGATCAAGGGGCAGGCCGCCGCGTTTTTATGTGAAACAAGGAGGAGGGCGGCGCACAAGGCGCCGCCCTCCGGCGGGAAGAGAAAGTCAGGACATCCCACAGCTTATTTGCCGTAGTAGGCCTGCAGGTAGAGTTCCTTGATCTCGCTGACCAGCGGGTACACCGGGTTGGCGGTGGTGCACTGGTCCTCAAAGGCCTTGTAGGAGAGTTCGTCCACCTTGGCCAGGAACTCCTCTTCGGAGATACCGCAGGCCTTGATGGTGAGCGGACGCTCGGTGTCCAGCATGAGCTTCTGGATGGCGGCGATCAGGCAGTCCACCGCCTCGTAGGTGCCGGTGCCGATATTGCACAGGCCGCACCGCTGGGCCAGCTTGGCGTAACGCTGATCCGCCACGTACTCTTTGTATTTGGGGAAAGCGGCAAACTTGCTGGGCCGCTTGGCGTTGTAAGCGATCACGTAGGGCATCAGGATGGCGTTGGCACGGCCGTGGGGGATGTGGAATTCGCCGCCCAGCTTATGGGCCATGGAGTGGTTCAAGCCCAGGAAGGCGTTGGTGAATGCCATACCGGCGATGCAGGAGGCATTGTGCATCTTCTCCCGGGCCAGGGCCTCGCCGTCATAGGAACGCTTCAGGTAGGTAAACACCATCTCGGTGGCCTGCAGGGCCAGACCGTCGGTGTAATCGCTGGCCATGACCGACACATAGGCTTCAATGGCGTGGGTCAGCACGTCCAGGCCGGTATCGGCCACAATGCTGCGAGGCATGCTGGCGGTGAACTGGGGATCGATGATGGCCACGTCCGGGGTCAGGCTGTAGTCCGCCAAGGGGTACTTGATATTGCCGTTTTGCTTGTCGGTGATGACCGAGAAGCTGGTCACCTCGGAACCGGTACCGGAAGTGGTGGGGATGGCCACCAGCTTGGTCTTGGTGCCCAGTTTCGGGAACTTGAACGCGCGCTTGCGGATATCCAGGAACCGCTGACGCAGGCCGTCAAAGCTGGTCTCGGGATGCTCGTAGAACAGCCACATGCCCTTGGCCGCGTCGATCGCGCTGCCGCCGCCGATGGCGATGATCACGTCCGGCTGGAAGGCGCGCATGGCCTCCACGCCGCGCATGATGCACTCTACGCTGGGATCGCTCTCCACGTCGGAGTAGATCTCGCTGTGGCAGTACTGTTCCCGCTTGCGGAGGTAGTACAGGATCTTGTCCACATTGCCCAGCTTGACCATCATCGGGTCGGTCACGATGAAGGCGCGGGTGATGCCTTCCATCTTCTGCAGGTACTGGATCGAGTCGTTTTCAAAATAGATCTTGGGCGGCACCTTGAACCACTGCATATTGACCCTCCGTTTGGCGATGCGCTTTTTATTGACCAGGTTGACGGTGGTCACGTTCTGGCTCACGGAGTTCTTGCCGTAGCTGCCGCAGCCCAGGGTCAAAGACGGGGTGTTGGTGTTGTAGATATCACCGATAGCGCCCTGAGAAGACGGGCTGTTCACGATGATACGGCCCACCTTCATGCGCACGCCGTACTCGTCCGCAATCTCCATATCGCCGGTGTGGATGACGGCCGAGTGGCCCAGACCGCCCAGTTCCAGCATGGCGTTGGCGAACTGGAAGCCCTCTTCCTTGTCCTTGCAGATGAAGTAGGCCAGCACCGGGCTGAGCTTTTCCTTGCTGAGCGGATGCTCGCTGCCGGGATGGTCCAGCGGCGCGATCAGGATCTTGGTCTTTTCCGGAACGGTCAGGCCGGCCTGCTCCGCGATCCAGTTGGCGGATTTGCCCACCACCGGCGCGAACACGCCCTTGCTGGGATCGGGGAACATGTATTTGGTCAGGGTCTCGGTCTCCTCCGGGCTCAGGAAGTAGCAGTTGTTCTGCTTCATATACGCCTCGAAATCGGCCGCGATCTCCTTCTCCACAATGACCGCCTGCTCGGAGGCGCAGATCATGCCGTTGTCGAAGGTCTTGGACATCATCAGGTCGGTGCAGGCCTGGTGCAGATCCGCGCTCTTTTCAATGAAGCAGGGCACGTTGCCCGGGCCCACGCCCAGAGCCGGCTTGCCGCAGGAGTAAGCCGCCTTGACCATGCCGGGGCCGCCGGTGGCCAGAATGGTGGCCACGCCAGGGTGATTCATCAGCGCGCCGGTGGCCTGGATGCTGGGCTTGTCGATCCACTGGATGCAGTCCTCCGGCGCGCCGGCCTTGACTGCCGCCTCATAGACGATGCGGGCAGCTTCAGCGCTGCACTTCTGGGCGGAGGGATGGAACCCGAAGATGATGGGATTGCGGGTCTTGACCGCGATCAGGCACTTGAACAGGGTGGTGGAGGTGGGGTTGGTGGTGGGGGTAACGCCGCAGATCACACCTACCGGCTCGGCCACTTCCACGTAGCCTTCCATATCGTTCTCTTCCAGGACGCCCACGGTCTTTTCGTTCTTGATGTTGTGCCAGATGTACTCGGTGGCGAACATGTTCTTGATGACCTTGTCCTCATACACGCCGCGGCCGGTTTCTTCCACCGCCATCCGGGCCAGCTCCTGGTGCTTGTCCAGGCCGGCCAGCGCCATCTCGTGCACGATATGGTCCACCGTTTCCTGATCCAGGGTCAAAAACTTTTGCAGCGCCTTCTGCGCCCGGTCAACCAGACCGTTGATCATCACGTCCACTTCGGACTGTACGGTTTCCACGGGGGCGGTTTGTTTTGCAACTTTTTTCTCTGCCATTTTTCTCTTACCTGCCTTTCCAAGCTATGGGAGACTCGGCGCCTCCCCTGCCTTCGGTGCCCTTATTGTATCATATCGTTAACACTTTAACAATCCGTACATTCGCCCAACATTGTCAATATTTTAACATGTTTTTGTATAGATTGCCGATTCTCTTTTCAGCGTCAGAGTTTTCTGGTATAATGGTGTCACGCATCCGGCGCAACGCGCCGGGAAAACCCTGTTTCAAGACCATGAGGTGACCAGTATGTGGACCCGTTCCTTATTAAAAACCAACGCCAAAGCGGTTCTCGCGCACAGCTATTGGCGAAGCTTTGCCGCCTGCCTGCTGCTGGGGCTGGCTTCCGGCAGCACCGTGCCGATACTTCAGTTCTCTCGCATCCAGATCAATCTGGGCAGCGCGTATCTTCCCCCTGCCACCTTGCTGCTGATTGGGGCGTTTCTGCTGATTGGCGGGCTGTTCACCCTGGCGCTGAACATCTTTATCGGCCTTCCGCTGCAGGTGGGATGCTGCCGCATGTTCATGGAGAACCGGGTGGGCAATCCCCCTTTTGCCACCCTCACTTCGGTATTCAGCAGCGGGTATGTGAGCGTGCTGAAAAGCATGTTTGTGTATTCTCTGATCGTATTCTTGTGGGGCGGCGTGCCGATGCTGGTGCTGCTCACCCTGGCGTTTGTCTACAATTCGGATCTGCTGGTGCTGCTGTCCTGCCTGTGCGTGATCCCCATGATCTATAAAAATTTGCAGCTGTCGCTGGTGCCCTACCTGCTGGCGGAAAACCCTTATATGGAAGGCCGCCGTGCCCGGCAGCTGTCCGCCGCGATGACCCAGGGCGAAAAGGGCCGGATCTTCGTGCTGGGGCTTTCTTTTCTGGGCTGGATGCTGCTGGGCGCGCTGCTCTGCGGCATCGGCACCCTGTTTGTGAGCCCCTATATCCAGGCCACCTACGCGGAACTGTACGCCGCGCTGCGGGCCAAGGCTTTCAGCCTGGGGCTGACCAGCGAAGAGGAACTGGGCGGTTTTGTCCGGTACTGATATTGGCAATAGGCAAAAGGCGCCGCGGCGGGAAATCACCCGCCGCGGCGCCTGCTTTTTTATCCGATGGGGTCCGCCTTTTTGCCCGGGGCGGCGTGCGCACAGCCGCTGCAGCAGCCGCAGCAGCCGGAACAGCCCCCCTGCCCGGCCCGGCGACGGCGCACACCCCGCGCCACCACCCAGACACTGTAACCCACGATCAGGGCCAGAATCACAAAACTTGCCACAGAAAACACCTCCTGGTTTTTATTGGTCCGATTCAGGCTGTCTGGACCGAACGCTGCGAATAAGACACATGCTTATAGGGGTCGGGGCGGAACAACAGAACCAGCAGGAGCAACGCCACCAGGATGCCCACCGCCGAACTCAGGGTGAACGGGCCGCCCAATACCAGCGAGCCGATCTGGTAGACGCTCAGGCAGACCGCGTAGGCGAACAGGTTCTGGAACAGAACGGCGAACCAGAACCACCGGCGGGACTGCATCTGCTGGGCCATGGTGGCGATAGCCGCCAGGCAGGGGGAATCCAGCAGGTTGAACAGCAGGAAGGTGAAGCCTGCCAGCGCGGTGGGGAACCAGCCCGCCACCGCCTCGGCCACGGTGACCGGGTCTTCCACATCGCCGGCCGCCTGGGCCAGCACCCCCATGGTGGTAACAATGGCTTCCTTGGCGGTGAATCCGGAGAGGGACGCCGCCACCGGCTGCCAACTGCCGAAGCCCAGCGGCGCGAAGATCGGCGCGATCACACCGCCGATGCCCGCCAGCCAGGCGCCGGCCCACTCCTGGACAGCCACCACAAACACGTCGTTGGTCCAGTCGGTGGCCCAGGTGCCGACGGTGGACACCGAGAGAAAGTAGACCAGCCCCATCACCAGCACAAAGATGGGGAGCCCCAAAAACCGGTTGGTAACGATCTGGTCGATCCGGTCCGAAAGGGTCAGTTTCTGGCCGCTCTTTTTCACCGACGCCGCCACCACCTTCTGGATCCAGTCATACCGCGCATCGGTGATGATGCTCTCCATATCGTTGTCCCGGGCGCTTTCCAGCGCGTCGCGCCGTTCCGCCACCACCCGGGCCGCCCGCTCGGACAGCTGCACCTGCTCCGCGGCTTTGCTGTCCTGTTCCAGCAGCTTGATCGCGTACCAGCGGGTCTTTTCCGGGGCAATACCCGCGGGTAGCGCCATCTGCACCGCCCGGATCGCCCCCTCGATCTCATCGGAATACAGCCCCTCCGGCTGGCGCACGGTCTCACCCGCGGCGCGCACCGCCTGGTCGATCAGGTCATCCAGACCGGTCTGTTTGAGGGCGCTGATCGGCACCACCGGGCAGCCCAGCCGCAGGCTCAGCTGTTCCCTGTCGATCCGGATGCCTCGCTTTTCCAGCAGATCGGCCATATTCAGCGCCACCACCACCGGCACACCGGTCTCGATCAGCTGGGTGGTGAGGTACAAATTCCGCTCAATGTTGGTGGCGTCCACCAGATCCACGATCACGTCCGGGCTTTCCTGCAGCAGATACTCCCGGCTGACCACCTCTTCCAGCGTGTAGGGAGGCAGTGAATACACCCCCGGCAGGTCGGTGACCAGAATCTTCTCTTTCCCGCGCCTGCCGCGCAGGCGGCCCTCCTTTTTCTCCACTGTGACCCCCGGCCAGTTGCCCACATACTGGTTGGCGCCGGTCAGGACGTTGAACAGGGTGGTCTTGCCGCAGTTGGGATTACCGGCCAATGCGATCTTGATCTCCATACAAATCACCTCCTGGAAACCGGTCAGCGCACCTCGACGCAGCGGGCGTCGTTTTTGCGCAGCGAAAGTTCATACCCCCGCACTGTGATCTCCACCGGATCCCCCAGAGGGGCCACCTTGCGGATGTACAGGGACGTGCCTTTCGTAATCCCCATATCCATAATGCGCCGCTTGTAGGCGCCGTCCCCCTCGATCCGGGTGACCACCACGGTGCTGCCTACCTTTGCCTCGCCCAATGTCATCTTATTTTCTCCTTTCACAGATAGATTCGCCGGGCCATCTCCGCGTTGAGGGCTACCCGGCTGTCTTTGATGTTCACGATCACGCTGCCCCCCCAACACGGACAGCACGGTGATCGGCGTGCCGGGCACAAAGCCCAGGTCCTCCAGAAAGCGGCGTGTCTCGCCGCTGCCGCCGATCTTTCGGATGGTGCCCTGCTGCCCCACCCCGGCCATAGTAAGCGGCATCCTTGCTCATCCCCTTTCCGGTGTTTTGTTGCTGGGATTTTCTTGGTTCTGTTGGTTAGCATAATCTAACTATCGTTAGATATTAATAACTAATTGGCAATTTTTTCACCGGGCAGGAAAATTTGCCACAAAGCGGCTGCTGTGGTATAGTAGATACAAACCACCCGCGCGCGGCGGGTGTACTGCTGAAAAGAGGGCTGCGCTGTGCATACGAACGAATCCGCGGAGAACTATCTGGAGACCATACTGGTTTTGAGCAAGCGCCGGCCTGTGGTGCGGGCGGTGGATGTGGCGGCGGAACTGGATTTCAAAAAGTCCAGCGTGAGCGTGGCCATGAAAAAACTGCGCGAGGGCGGGCAGATCCAGGTGTCGCCGGAGGGATACATCACCCTGACCGAGAGCGGCCGGGAGATTGCGGGCCGCATCTATGAGCGCCACCAGCTGTTGAGCGCCTGGCTGGTGCGTCTGGGGGTGGACCCGCAGGTGGCCGCGGAGGACGCCTGCCGGATCGAACACGTGATCAGTGCCGAGAGTTTTGAGGCGCTGCGCCGGCACGCGGGCAAACAGGGTTGAGCGACAAAACACGGCGGGGAGGCCATGGCCTCCCCGCCGTGTTTCGGCTCTACGGCTTTTTCCCCGCTTTATCCTTCTGCCGGCGGCGAACCGCTTTCCCGGAAGGCGGCGCGCAACTCCTGAATGAACCGGTCCGCAATCGGAGAAAAGACCTGGTGCTTTTTCCAGATCAGGTACATCCGGGTCTGCAGCGCGGGGGCCAGCGGGCGGAACGCCAATCCGCTGTCCGCCCCGGTTCCGATCAGGTGTTCGAAGGTGAGCAGATACCCCAGCCCTTCCCGCACAAACACCGAACCATTGTAGGACAGGCGGAAACTTCCCTCCAGTGTCAACTCATCCTGCCGGCCGCCGCACCAGCGGGGAATATCGGCGCGCCAGCTCTGTTCAGAGCAGAACAGCGGCAGGCCGCGCAGATCCTCCAGCCGGACACTGGTTTTCTGCGCCAGCGGGCAGTCCGCCGGCATCACCACCCCCCACCGGTCGCTCTCCGGCATGGGCAGGGCGTAATACTTTCGGCGGTCGGGTTCCTCCACGATCACGCCGAAATCCAGAATCCCCTGGTCCAGCTTTTCGGTGACCTGCTCGGTATCGCCGCTGGTGATCCGGTAGTGAAATCCCGGATAGCGGGTTTTGAACCGCCGAATACAGCGGGCCAAATGCCGGATCTGCCAGGATTCGGCACAACCGATGGACACGGTGCCCCCCACAATATCGTCCAGCGAGGAAAATTCCGCTGTGATCTTGTCCGCCAGAGACAGCAGATCCTCCGCCCGTTTGCGCAGCAGCATCCCCTCCTCGGTCAGTTCCAGAGAAAAACTGTGCCGCACAAACAGCTTTTTGCCCAGTTCCTCCTCCAGCCCTTTCAGCTGCTTGGACAGGGTGGATTGGGACAGATGCAGCCGCTCGGCCGCCCGGGACATATTCTCCTCCCGGGCCACCTCCAAAAAATAGCGCAGGGTTCGGATCTCCATTCTGCACGCCTCCTGTTTGCGGATTTGTTTTCAGTATAGCATGTTATGCAAATTTTTCATATCATGACCAGAAAAAATACCATTCGCGCCAAGCTGCTTTTCGCGTTATACTGGCATTGAAAAGGAGGTGGAGCAGATGAGCCTGCTTGAGGACTGGACGCGGGATCTGCGCCGGCTGGGCTGCGGCCCGGAACTGACCGCGCAGATTCTGCAGGCGATCGAACGGCAGGACCCGCAATCCGCTGCCGCCCTGCTGCGGCAAAGGCGGCAGGACCTGCTGGAAGAACTGCATCGGGCGGGCGACCGGGTGGATCTGCTGGATTTTCTGCTCTACACATTGAAACGCGAAATCGGGAAAGGATGAAAGAAATATGGAACAACTGCATCTGACAAGCGAGTGGGACAAGACCTTCCCTGCCAGCGACAAGGTGGAACACAGCAAGGTGTGTTTTGACAACCGGTATGGCATCACTTTGGCGGCGGACCTGTATATTCCGAAAAACGCCCAGGGAAAGCTGCCCGCCATCGCGGTGAGCGGGCCCTTTGGCGCGGTCAAGGAGCAGGCCTCCGGTCTGTACGCCCAGACCATGGCGGAGAAAGGCTTTGTGGCCCTGGCCATTGATCCCTCGTTTACCGGCGAGAGCGGCGGCCAGCCCCGCTATACCGCCTCCCCGGACATCAACACCGAGGATTTCCAGGCGGCGGTGGATTTTCTGTCCCTTCATGACCGGGTGGATCCGGAAAAGATCGGCATCATCGGGATCTGCGGCTGGGGCGGCCTGGCCCTGAACGCGGCCGCGGCCGACACCCGCATCAAGGCGACGGTGGTCTCCACCATGTACGATATGTCCCGCATCAACCAGAAGGGCTATTTTGACGAGGAGGACAACGCCGACGCCCGGTATGCCAAGCTGCAGGCGCTGAACGCCCAGCGGCTGGAGGATCGCCGCAGCGGCCACATTGCGCTGTACGGCGGTGTGGTGGACCCGCTGCCCCAGGACGCTCCCTTCTTTGTCAAGGATTACTACGACTACTACAAGACTTCCCGGGGATACCACGCCCGCTCGCTGAATTCCAACAATGGCTGGAACCTGATGGCCTCCCTGTCCTACCTGAACCAGCCCATCCTGCAGCGGGTGAACGAGATCCGCAGCGCCGTGCTGGTGATGCACGGTGACAAGGCGCACTCCTGCTATATGGGTAAGGATGCGTATGCCGCTATGGTCCGCGACAATCCCTACACCGACAACAAGGAGCTGCTGCTGATCCCCGGGGCGGTACACACCGATCTGTACGACGGCGGCGGCAAGAACGCCATTCCCTTTGACAAATTGGCGGACTTTTTCCGCACCTGGTTGCGATAATCCTTGCAGACAATGCCCGCCGGCTTTTCCGCATCGTTCGGAATGGCCGGCGGGCGTTTTGTATCCGGTCGGATTTGACGGCTTCGCCTCTTCGCGGTACACTATCTCTATACGACATATCGGGAGGAGAGTATGGAGCATCTGATTTTGGGCCTGCTGCTGCTTGCGCCCATGACCGGCTACGAGTTGCAGCGGTTTATCCGGCAAAACCTGTCGCTGATCTGCTCTCACAGCGCAGGCAGCATCCAGGCCGCTCTGACCAAGCTGGAGCGGGAGGGATTTGCCGTTTCGGACGAAACGGCCATGGGCCGGCGGCGCAAAAAGACCTATTCGATCACCGCCGCGGGACGTCAGGCTTTCTCCGACTGGGTGACCCGCCCCATGCAGGCAGGCAAGGTCAAGAACATGGAACTGGCCCGGCTGTTTTTCCTGGGCATGGCGGACCCCGCCCAGCGATTGGAGGCCATCCGGGACTATCTGCGGCAGACCGAGCGGATGCAGGCGGTGCTGCAAACCATCCGGGAACGGTTCCGGCAGGCGCAGACCGGGGCGCTGCCGCCTGACCGGGACTGGCAAAGCATCTTTCGCTTTCAGGGATACGCGCTGGAATACGGCATTGCCGCCGCCCAGTTTGAGCGGGACTGGTACGCCCGTTTGCTCAAAGAATTGGAGGAACAACCATGAAGATCCTGGTTTTGAACGCAAGCCCCAAGGGCAAAAACTCCGCCACGGTGCATACGGCGCTGTATTTTCAGGCGCTGCATCCGGAACATGCGTTCACCATTCTGCCGGTGGGGCAGCGGATCAAGGCGATCGAAAAGGACTTTGCGCCCCTGCGTGCGGAATTGGAACAAGCCGATCTGGTCCTGTTCAGCTATCCGGTCTACACCTTTATCGCCCCCTACCAGCTGCACCGGCTGTTTGAACTGATCAAGGCGGACGGGGTGGATCTGCGCGGCAAATTCGCCAGCCAGATCACCACCTCCAAACACTTTTACGATGTGACGGCCCATCGGTATGTGGAGGAGAACTGCTGCGATCTGGGCATGAAGGTGATCCGGGGATTGTCGGCCGACATGGAGGATCTGCTGAACGAGCAGGGCCGGCGGGAGGCTCGGAACTTCTTCGATCAACTGCTTTTCTCCTGCGAGCATGGCCCCTTGGTCACCCCGCCGGTGTACGCCCCCGCCCGGGAGCGACCGGTCTACCGCCCCAGCCTGCCGGCCACGGACAAGACCCTGCGCAAGGATGTGGTCATTGTGACCAACTGCGCACCGGAGGATGAGAGCCTGGCGGGCATGATCCAGGATTTCCAGGCGGCGCTGCCCTGCACAAGCCGGGTGGTGAATCTGCGCCAGTTCCCCTTTGACGGCGGATGCCTGGGGTGTTTTGGCTGCGCCATCACCGGCAAATGCGTCTACAAGGATGGGTTCGACGAGTTTCTCCGCAATACCATCCAGACCGCCGACGGGTTTGTATATGCCTTTTCCATTTCGGACCACTACACCCACTCCAGCTTCAAGTGCTTTGACGACCGGCAGTTCTGCAACGGCCACCGCACCGTGACCCACGGCACGCCCATTGCCTATCTGGTCAGCGGTGATTATCGCTATGAGCCCAACCTGCGCATGATTCTGGAGGGCCGGGCCGAGGTAGGCGGCAACTATCTGTGCGGTGTGGCCACCGACGAGGGCGACGCTGCATGCGAGATCCGGCAGCTGGCGGAGAATCTGACCTTTGCCATG
>CALXIA010000039.1 GCA_944388245.1 uncultured Gemmiger sp.
GCTTTCGCTTGAGAATAAAATGCGTCCTCAAACCGCTGTGCGTTAATGCAGCGATCCTCATCAATGATGTGGGAATAGACATCTGCCACCATCTTCATTTGTGCATGGCCAGAATCACCCTGGACTGCTTTCATAATGCCCTGCCTTTTCTGGGAAAGGAGCATACTGGTACGGTTCGGCAATAGTCTCAGCGCTTCATTTGACCAGTTTTGGGATGTTATACCGAAAATCGACGAAATCCAATCATCCAGAAACTTCATTTGATTCTCGGTGTGGAACCAATGCTCTCCGTTTTTCATCACAGTGAGCGTAGCATTCCATCGTTTTGCAAATTCAGCTATTGTTGCATAGGAAGTCAGGTTGTCGTTCTCCCCATATAAAATGTTTGTCGGAATGTTCCAGGAGATCGGATTCTCTCTTGCGTAGCAGAGATACTTCCAAGAAAGCGTTTCGCCAAAAGGTGTTTGTATTTCTTCCTTCTCGTGAAGTTCATCCTCTGTAATGTTTGCCCAGGTCATCATATCCGAAATCAATTTCTCCATGTTGACCACAGGAGAAATAAAATAGGCTTTTTCTATTTGGTAATCCGACAAGGCGTTCATAGCAAAATAGGCCCCAATGCTGTTGGCGATGATTTGAACAGATTGGTAGCCTTTGCAAATCCGGTCAAACAGCAACGGAAATTCATCTTTAGCTTCCCATGGAAATTGAGCAGTATAATCCAAGCCTACCACGTCACAATTGCGGAAGAGTGTTTTGTAATGCTTAGCTTCTTCTGCATTGCCGCCTTTTCCATGTATATAAACAACTACTTTATCCATAATCATATCCTCTAATCATAGTTACTTTTCCAATCTTCCGCCAACAGTCCATAGAGATAGAGGTCTGCTTGGTTTCCATCATTATCTTTCGTTTGGCTTCTTTGCGTACCCTCCAACTTCATACCGAGCTTTTGCATAAGTCCAACCGATTTCACGCCGTCGATGGTTTCCGCAAAAATCTTATGGATATTCAGCTCACGGAACGCATAGTCAATTACGGCTTTGCAGGCTTCGGATGCGTACCCTTGCCGCCAATAGTTCCGGTTAAAAAACCAACCCATTTCGTAAACGCGCGGATCAATCTCATTGAACAAGATATAGCCAATCACTTTTTGTGACTGTTTGTGAACTGCCGCAACCGCACCATGTCTACCCATGCAGAAGTTATGTAAAAAATCTTTCGTCTTTTCAATATCATAGGCAGGCTCGCAATTTTTCATTGTTTCAGCATCGCCTAAAATATCGTAAAGGTCATTAGAATCGGCCGATGTAAAATTGCGGATTACAAGCCGTTCGGTTTCGATTGGTTCGATTATCATAATTATTTAGCCCTTGTCATAACAAAAACTCTATAGGTCTCTTCTCCATCAAGCTATTTCTATATCGGATTTCAAATGCCTTTGCGGAAGAATTACTTTTTATAAAATACTGATTACCATTGTCTTCAACAAATGCAGTATCGTTCTCCATAGCCAAACCGGCCAGATCCTTTTCTTTTAGCTTGCTGTCGAATGACTTACGCCCATCCTCGTTGTAATGAGGACAAAAAGCGTAATCAAAAAAGTTTAACATTCCATCGGCCCAACAGTAATGACAGTCCTCATTGCCGTGGCAAGACTCGCTATCGCTGTATCCGCAATTAAACCAACAAGTCGCACCGGCACTTAACCCTGTCAGCACAGCAGCATCGTTTCTATATATTCCTTTCAGCTTTTCGTCTAATCCATGCTGTTTCCAAACACGCATCATAGAAATGGTATCACCGCCGCCAACATAAATAATATCAGCCCACGACAGTAGATTATCAATATCCTCATGCCTATACAATTTCGTCACCAAACAAAGGCTTTTTACTTGACAGCCGAGACTTTCGTATTCCTTTTCAATTGAAGCGATATATCCATCGGCATCTCCGCTTGCGGTTCCTACAAACAAAACATTCGGATCGGCTTTACCCGATAATTTGATTGCATGAAGATTCAGCGGCTTTGTCGAATTCAAATCACCACCTGATATTGCAACAACTCTTCCCATTTTGTGTTTCTCTCCTTATATATCCAGCTTATGTGTTTTTTATAAAATATCCGATCTCTTCTGAAGGTTGGATTTTTTAAGGATGCTGCGTTATGTCCTTCTTGAATTTACGCTTTCTTAGCATCTCGTGTATAGAGCTTACGAATTCAATTTGATAATATGCTATAGAGATACGTTTGATGAACTGTATCAAGTTCATCAAGTAAATCGAACCAGGTCTTAAATGTGGTAGAAGAGATTATTGAGTGGAAATCTCGGCAGTCAATTAACGTATTTAGATGTAATCTAAACCTTTTGTCGGTAGAAAAATACGATAATCTGGACGATTTCAAATTGCGCGCAGGGGATACCAGCTGTTTATCCGTAAAAATGCTAGACTGCAAAAATTTTAATTCCTTTAGCAGGACAAAGTATCCATAAAAGATCATCAACAAGCGCTCAACTTTTGTTAAAATGCTATTTAATTCAAATACGGATACTTCTTCATCAGCTGTGATTGTAATATGTCTGGTTCCACATTGCTCTATTATCAAGTGGTAACATGGTTCAACCTTTATTTCACAGCTCACTTTTATTGGCCCCCCGAGAAAGCTACCTTCAGGTTCAAAAATGGCTTCTAAAACTTTGCATTTGAATTCGCATTCCATAGCTCTGCCCCCAATATTTTATGTTTATTATACCAGATGGTACGGTAATGGTATATAGGTGCACAGCTTTTGGAAAACAAAAAAGTGAAGCCATTCTTTTAAGTGTAAAACCACCGCAAGAGTTTGGCTTACGGTGGTTTTGTGTTTCTATTTCATTCCAACTCCTTCGTCTTCAGCCACTCCTCAAATGAGGCTCTGGAAATGCGAATCATATTACCGATACGAATCGTCTTAAACAATCCGGAGCTCGCCAACTTATAAGCCGTAGTACGGCTGACGCTCAGAATGGTTGCGATATCGCTTACGGTATAGGTTCTGCTTTGTGCGGCCTGTTTTTCTTTAGAAGTATTGTTGTCCATAATAATTTCCTTTCAATTTGCTAATTCCGTGCTAATATGATTTTGAAATACCCCCTTAGAAAGCCCTTAGTTATAAGGGATTTCTTGCTAATGGCTTGCTAATACGATGTTTGAGAAGCCGTGGTAAAAGGGGTGATTTTAGACAAAATCAAGTAATTTGATCAGTTCCCGGCTTATACGATTTGCAACGAGATTATACAGGAAGTTACAAGATGAACAACGTGCGAATTGGTTCGCCATACTCCTAAGCGAAAGGCCGCGCGTTCGAATCGCGCCGGGGACGCCAGCGCCGCAGGCTTTGGTCCGCGCGGCGGCCCCGGTCGGTTGACCGGGGCCGCTTTTTTTGCGCCGTTTTTCTTGACAATTTGTTCTACAGATTGTAGACTATAGCTAGGTCTACAATGTGTAGAACAAGGAGGCTTTGCTATGCGAGACGGAAAACTGGGCGTGGTGGAATCCCGCTTCGCGGATCTGATCTGGCGGGAGGCGCCGCTGCCCTCCCGCCGGCTGGCCGCGCTGGCCCAGGAGGAACTGGGCTGGAAAAAATCCACCACCTACACGGTGCTCAAGCGGCTGTGCCAGGGCGGGTTGTTTGAGAACGACGGGGGCACAGTGCGCGCCTGCGTAAGCCGGGAAGAATTTTACGCGGCCAGGAGCGAGCAATTTGTGGAGGAAACCTTTGACGGATCGCTGCCGGCGTTTCTGGCGGCGTTCAGCCGGCGCAAAAAGCTCTCCGACCGGGAGATCGACGAACTGCAAACGCTGATCGACGGCATGAGGGGGTGAACCGGATGTCCCTTGCCGCTGTATTCAGCCGGGTGCTGACCATGAGCCTGACCGGCTCGGCCGCGATCCTGGCGGTGTGTCTGGCACGGCTGGCCCTGCGCCGGGCGCCCGCCTGGCTGCCCTGCGCGCTGTGGGCGGTGGTGCTGGTGCGGCTGCTCTGCCCTGTGGGGCTGCCGCTGCTGCCCGAACCGGTGGCCATGGCCGACCCGCTGACCGCCTGGGCGGACGACTATCTGGGCGAAACGACCATTTACCAGGACAACACCCCGGAGTACCGGCAGGCGGTGGAGGCGGGCCGGGTACCGGTGGAGGAGGGCGGCGGCCGCTATGTGGTGACCGCTCCCGACGGGGTGAGCGAGCCCGCCACCGTGGGCAGCCGGGTGTTCCCGGTGCTGGGGAGCGTCTGGCTGGCCGGGCTGGCGGGGATGCTGTTTGTCGGGGCGGCGCACTGGCGGCGGCTGCGCCGGCGTCTGACCGGCTGCGTGCGGCTGCGGGAGAACATCTGGCTGGCCGACCGGATCCCCGGCCCCTTTGTGATGGGGGTGATCCGGCCCCGCATCTACCTGCCCTCCTGGCTGGAGGAGCCCGCGCGGGGCCTGGTGCTGCGGCACGAGCGTCAGCACATCCGCCAGCGGGACCACTGGACCCGTCTGCTGGCCTGGGCGGCGCTCTGCCTTCACTGGTTCAACCCGCTGGTCTGGCTGGCCTTCAGCCTGTCCGGCCGGGACATGGAGATCCGCTGTGACGAGAACGCCACCCGGGGGCTCTCCCCCGCCTTGCGGGCCGACTATGCCGCCGCGCTGCTTCGGTTCGCGGCGCAGCGGCGGCCTGTCTCCCCCTCCCCGGCGTTCAGCGAGGGGGACGCGGGGGCCCGCATCCGCCGCCTGGCCCGCTGGAAGCGGCCGGCCGCCTGGGCGGTGGGGATCGCGGCGCTGTGCTGCGGGATCCTGGCGGTGGGCTTGCTGGCCGACCCGGCTGCCACCCCGCCGGAAAGCGCGGCACCCTCTTTGCCCTCCCCGCCGCCGGAACCCTCTCCGGCCGCCCCGCAGAGCACGCCGGCGCCATCCCCTGACGACGCCGCAGCCCCCGCCAGCTATGTCTCCGGCATGACCCTGCCCGAACTGATGACCGATTGTGGCTTTGCCGCCGACGCGACCCCCTACGCGGTCTGGCCGGAAACCGGCGAACCGGAACTGACCCTCTGGTTCGACCCGGACCGGGGCGTGGGCTGCGGCACGCTGTACGCCGACGGCGCGTCCCCCCTCTTTCGCTTTGACCAGACCGGCCCTTGCTGGTACGCCAACGCCATCGACTGCTGGCCCGCCGATCCCTTTGACCCGGCCTGCACCCTGGCCCCGGACCCGGAGAGCACCGTCCGCGACTACCAGGAAACGACCGATCGGGACGAGGCGGGCCGGATCGTCCGGTGGACGGCCACCGGTTTTCTGGAGGAGGCCGGGGAAACGGTCACGGTGCGGTCGGATGCCTACACCTACCGGGAGGACGGCACCCTGGCCTGCCGGGACTACTTCCACAGCGACCGGCTGTTCGGCACCTGGCTGTTCCACTGCCGGCTGTGGTACGATGAACAGCAGCGGCTGACCCGCGCCAGCGGCACCGTGACCCATGGCCGCACCGACTACTTCTACTTTTACCAAGGCGGCAACAGGCCGGCCTGGCAGCTCTGTCTGGATGAAAGCGGCGGATTTTTGGCCGCCTGGATGACCCCCATGGAATAACGAGAACAACGCCCCGACGGGTGACCGTCGGGGTATTTTTGTACCTTTGCGCAACCTTAACAAATCGTAAGACAGCGCAAAGGCAGAGGAAAGGATGGCCCGGTATACTGGGTGCCAGAA
This sequence comes from uncultured Gemmiger sp., assembly GCA_944388245.1. Lineage (GTDB taxonomy): Bacteria > Bacillota > Clostridia > Oscillospirales > Ruminococcaceae > Gemmiger_A. The sequence continues at coordinate 5,727 of CALXIA010000039.1, forward strand.
AGGAGGCGGACGGCATGACCGAACCAACGCCGCGCACCCGGCCCATCATCGAGGTACGGGGTCTGCGCAAGGAATACCCGCTGGGGGATGAGACGGTGGTGGCCCTCAAGCATATCGACCTGACCATCCTGCGGGGGGAGATCTGCTGCATCTTCGGCACCTCCGGCTCGGGCAAAAGCACCCTGCTCAACCAGCTGGCCGGGATGGAAAAGCCCACCCGGGGCGAGGTGCGGATCGGCGGCGCGCCGATCTCCCGCATGAGCGAGGAGCAGCTGGCCGCCTTCCGGCAGCGGCACCTGGGCTTTGTGTTCCAGGCCTACAACCTGCTGCCGGGGCTGACCGCCACCGAAAATGTGGCCATGCCGCTGCTGTTCCGGGGGGTGCCCCCGGCCCAGCGGGACGCCGCCGCCCGGGAGATGCTGCGGCGGGTGGGGCTGGCCCACCGGCTGGACCACTACCCGGCCCAGATGTCCGGCGGTCAGCAGCAGCGGGCGGGCATCGCCCGGGCCTTTCTGGCCAGGCCGGACGTGGTGTTCGCGGACGAGCCCACCGGCAACCTGGATTCCAAAACCACCGTGGAGGTCATGGAGATGATCTGCGGCTTCGCGCGGGATTTTCATCAGACCATCGTGCTGGTCACCCACGACCCGGAGATGGCCCAATACGCCGACCGCATCGTGACCCTGATCGACGGGGAGATCGTGCGGGACGAGACCACCAAAAGGAGAGATCTGTCATGAAACGAGTTGTTCTGCGGCACGCAGCGGCCGCTCTGGCGGCGGCGCTGGTGCTGGCCGCCCTGCCTGTGGCGGCCCTGGCGGACAGCGAGCCCGCCGCCCCCACCACCGCACAGACCGAGCCCGCCCCGCCGGCCCAGACGCCGGAACCCTCCCCCACGCCGGAACCGGCGCCCACCCCCGCGCCCATCGCGCCCGGGGTGCTGATCGCCCGCAGCGAGATGCAGGACCTGCCCGCCGGGCAGCAGACCGAGATCACCGTTTCCTTCCAAAATCTGGGGGATACGCCGCTGCGCAAACCGGTGGCGGCGTTCACCCCCTCGGACGGGATCGTGCTGGTTGGCGGCGCGTCCAGCTTCCTTCTGGAGGACATTCCCGCCGGCGGCACCGGCACGGTCCGGATCAAGCTGCAGGCGGCGGACAACGCCACCGGTTCCCAGAGCCTGGCGGTGGAGTTGCGGTATGGCTGGGGCGAGGAGACCGTGCCCCAAAGCGGCACCGCCAGCGACCGGCTGACCATCCCGGTGGCCGCCCGGCCCGCCGCCGCGCCCCCGCTGGTGCTGATCGGCCGCTCGGAGATCTCCAGCCCCATCTCCCCCAACGAGGTGTTCAACCTGGCCGTGACCTTCCAGAACACCGGTTCGGTGGCGGTGGCCGGGGCCGCGGCCACCATCTCCCCCTCCGAGGGGCTGAGCCTGCTGAACCCCAGTTCCACCTTCCCGGTGCCGGACATCGCCCCCGGCAAGACCGGCAGCATCACCGTGCGGCTGCAGGGCGCCAAGGAGATCACCTCCGCGGCCCAGAGCCTGAGCGTGGATCTGCGCTATACCTACGACAGCGCCGGCACCCCCACCGCGGGCACAGCCGGGGACAAGGTGAACATCCCCGCCAAGGCGGCCGCGGCCGCCTCCTCCTCGGACGCCCCGGTGCCCAACCTGGTGGTGAACAAGTTTGATTACGGCGGAAAGCCGGTGCAGGCGGGGGGCGATTTCCCGCTGTCCTTCACCTTTGAGAACACCGGCACCACCCGGGTGGAGAACATCGTGGCCACCGTGGACGGGGGCGAGTGCTTCACCGTGAGCGGCGGCACCAACACCGCCCACTACAAGGAACTGGCTCCCGGCAAGACCCAGACCCAGCAGCTGCCCATGCAGGCGGTGCCCGCCTGCAAGAGCGGGGCCCAGGGCATCACGGTGAGTTTCAAGTACGAATATGTGGACGGGAACAAGCGCACCCCGGTGACGGCGGACATCCGTTTGTCGGTGCCGGTATCCCAGCCGGACCGGTTCCAGATCAACGCGCCGGTATCCTCGGGCTCGCCCCAGGCCGGCAGCGAGAGCGAGATCACCCTGTCCTATGTAAACAAGGGCCGGGCGGACGTGGGCAACCTGGAGGCCAGCCTGGTGGGCGAGGGCTTTGAGTCCCCCGCCAGCGTGCAGTACCTGGGCAACGTGGCGGCCGGGGCCTCCGGCAACATCGGCTTCGCCTTTACCCCCGAGCAGGCGGGCGAGTTGAAGCTGACCGTCAAGATCAGCTATGAGGACTCCAATCTGCAGACCCAGACAAAAGAATTCCCCCTGACCCTCCAGGTGGAGGAGTCCATGCCAGACTTTGACATTCCGGAAGAGGAGCCGGCCCAGCCGGCCGGCCCGCCCGCCTGGCTGCCGGCGATCCCCGTTGTGCTGGCGGTCGCCGCCGCGGCGGTGGTGCTGGTGCTGCGGCTGCGCAAGCGCAAGGCCGAAGGGGCGCTGCCGGGCGAAAACTGGACCTGGCAGGACGATAGCGGCGGGGAGGGATGACCCATGCGCAAACAGGACCTGTTCCGGCTGTGCCTGCAGAATCTGCTGCGCAAGCGCTCCCGCACCTTTCTCACGGTGCTGGGGGTGGTGATCGGCGGCTGTTCCATCGTGATCATGGTGTCGCTGGGCATCGGCATGAAGGAGGCCCAGGACAAGCTGCTGGCCCAGCTGGGCGATCTGACCATCATCACCGTGACCGCGCCCCAGGGCGGGCACGGCAAGGTAAAGCTGGATGACCAGCTGGTACAGCGGCTGAAAAAGCTGGACGGCGCCGAGGCCGTGATGCCCCGCCAGAGCCTGGAGGTGGACACGGTGCGGCTGACCGCCGGTTCGGCCAACCGGTATGTGGCCGACTGGGTGCCGGTGGTGGGGCTGGATACCGCCGCGCTGGAGCCCATGGGGTTCCGGATGGTGCGGGACGGCGTCGTTTCCAAATCCGGCGATGTGATCGTGGGCCAATACGCGGCCTACAACTTCCGGGACACCCTGCGCCCCGACGGGGCCAACACGGTGGACCGGTGGAGCGGCGGCTGGGATGAGAACGGCCAGCTGACCGACCCGCCCCCCGCCTACTTTGACCCCATGAAGGAAAAGCTGACCCTGGAACTGGCCAACGGCGATTACAAGGCCACCCTGGTGCTGCACCCGGTGGCCATGGCCAAGGAGGACTACTCCAAGGGCGGCGAGACCGGCGAGGGGATCATCCTGGACCTGAAGGACCTGAAAGCCCTGGCGGAGAAGCTGCACGCGGTCAAGAAGGAGGCCTCCCCCTACCAGTCCATCCTGGTGAAGGCCCGCAGCATCGGCCAGGTGGCCGAACTGGAAAAGCAGATCAAGGCGCTGGGCTGCGCCACCGAATCCATGGAGAGCATCCGCAAGCCCATGGAGGAGGAAGCCCGCCGCAAACAGATGATGCTGGGCGGGCTGGGGGCGATCTCCCTGGTGGTGGCCGCCATCGGCATCACCAACACCATGATCATGTCCATCTCGGAGCGCACCAAGGAGATCGGCGTCATGAAGGCGCTGGGCTGCTATGTGCGGGATATCCGCCAGCTGTTCCTGGCGGAGGCCGGGGTCATCGGCCTGATGGGCGGGGTGGCAAGCTGTGTCATCAGCTGGGTCGCGGCCCTGATCGCCAACCTGGCGGCCATGGGCGGGCCCTCCCCGGAGAACTTCCGGCTGGCCTTGCTGGGCGGGGAGAACGCCACCCGGGTCTGCGTGACCCCGCTGTGGCTGCTGCTCTTCGCCATCCTGTTCTCGGTGCTCATTGGCCTGGGCTCCGGCTACTACCCCGCCGACAAGGCGGTGCGCATCCCCGCTCTGGAGGCCATCAAGAGCGACTGAACCTTTGCTGAAAGGGCCGCGCGGGCGTTTTTTCCGTCCTGTCCCTCACGGCGGTATGCCCGGCGCAGGGGCTTCTCCTCTCGCCCCGCCGGGTTTTCTCTCTCCCCCGCCCGCCGGTTCTTTTCACATACAGCGCGCCCGGTACACCCTAACCGGCGCGCAACACACAACGGCCGCGTTTCCCCTGCCAGGGAAACGCGGCCGTGTTGCTTGCAGAAAACGCCGCTCTCTTTTCTTACCGAAAGGGGAGAGGGTGTGGGAGAGGACCATCAGGGCCCTCTCCCACTTGCGATCGTCCCGTTTTTCTGCGCGCAGCGCAGGAAAAACCGCGTTTCCCCTGCCAGGGAAACGCGGCCGTGTTGGTTTATTCTCCGTCCGGGTGGTCGGGCGGCAGGGTCAGCACGAACTCGGTGGTGCGGCCCGGCGCGGGGCGGGGGTTCAGCGCGATGGAGCCCCCGTGCTTTTCCAGGATGCGCCGGGTGATGGACAGCCCCAGCCCGCTGCCGCCGCCGGTGCGGGAATCGCTGCCGGTAACAAAGGGCTCAAAGATGCGGCCGCGGCGTTCCGGCGGGATGCCGTCGCCGTTGTCCGCCACCCGGATGGTCACCGCCGCGGCCCCGGGCTCCAGATCCACATAGAGCACCGTGCCCAGCCGGTTGTACCGCAGCGCGTTGGCCAGCAGATTGTCCAGCGCCCGGCTCAGCTGCAACTCGTCCACCCGGCACCAGACCGGCGTTTCGGGGATCTCCGGCTCCAGCGCAAAGCCCGCCAGGTCGATCTCGTCGTACCGGGCGGCCAGATAGGCCCGCAGAAACTCGCACAGATCCAGCCGCCGGGTGTGCAGCACAAAGCGGGGATGCTCCACCTTGCTGTACTCGTGAAACGCCCCGGCCAGTTCCGCCAGGGAGGCCGCCTTGCGCTGGATCATCCGCAGATACCGTTCCTGCTCGGCGGGGGGCACCTTGCCGTCGCAGATGGCGTCGATGGTGCCCGAGATCACCGTCACCGGCGTCTTGATGTCGTGGGAGATGTCCGCGATCAGCTTCTGGCGGCCCTCGTCCAGGCGGCGGCGCTCGGCCTCGCTGGCGGCCAGCAGATCGGCGTAGCGGTCAAAGCTCTCCCCGATGCGGCGGATCTCCCGTGGGCCGCCGCAGTCCCCCACCCGCACCTTCCGGCCCTCGGCCTGGGCCTGCACCGCGGCGTTCAGGGTCTGCAGCGGGCGGGCGATCCGCCGCCGCAGCCGCCAGATGAACAGCCCCACCGCGGCCAGGTAGAGCGGTATAAAGAGAAGCCACACCAGCCCGCTGCGCCGGTAGGCCCTCTGGTAGGCCGCGTCGGTGAGGGCCGCCTCCCGCAGCAGCAGGGTGTGCTGCGCGCCCCGGCTGTCGGCAAAGGGGGCCCGGTAGAGATAGCTGTCCGCGAACCGACTGCCGGTGAGATAGGCGTACTCGGCGGCGGTATAGGCGGCTTTGCCGTCGGCCAGCCCCCCCAGGATCACCCGGTATTCCCCGTCCAGCACGGCGGTGCGGGTCACCTCGGCCCCCGCGTCGTCCCACTCATGGGAGACCAGCAGATACCGCGCCCCGTCCTGGCGGCCGTTCAGGGTATAGGCGTCGATCTGGCTGCCCACGCGCCACAACGGCACGCAGGCGATCTCCCCGGCGGTCAGCGCCGGGTCAAAATCCGACGCGGTGGCCCACACCAGGGCGCCGTCGGGGTCGTAGACGGCGAAATCCGAGCCGCCGCCCGTATACCGGCGCAGCGTGTCGTACCGGCCCTGCGCCAGCGCCGGGTCGGCCAGCAAGGCGTCCCAGTCGGCGGGCAGGTACAGCCGGGTCATCAGGCTGTTCCACAACCCGAACACCCCCGCCGCGATGGCCAGCAGGGTCAGGGAGAACAGCAGATACTGCCGGGTCAGCAGGCCGAACAGGCTGCCGGCAGGGCGTTCACTTTTCAAACCGATACCCGAGCCCCCTTACCGTGCGGATATAGCGGGGATTTTTGGGATCGTCCTCGATCTTGTCCCGCAGTTTGGAGATGTGCACCATCATGGTGTTGTCGTCCCCTTCAAAATACTCCCCGGCGGCCCCCTCGTACAGCTGCACCTTGGTGAAGATCCGCCCGGGCGAGCGCATCAGGATCGCCAGGATCTTGTACTCCATAGGGGTAAGCGGAATGGGCACGCCCGCCTTTTCCAGCTGCATGGAGACCAGATCCAGGGTCAGTTCCCCCGCCCGCAGCACCTCGCCGCCGGCGCGGGCCGCCCGGCGCAGCTGGGCCTTGACCCGGGCCACCACCTCCACCGGGTTGAAGGGCTTGGTCACATAGTCGTCCGCCCCCAGATTCAACCCCAGGATCTTGTCGTTGTCCTGGCTCTTGGCGGACAGGATCAGAATGGGGATGTCGCTGTACCGGCGCAGCGAACGGGTCACCTCGTAGCCGGTGGCGCCCGGCATCATCACATCCAGAATGGCCAGGTCCGGCTGTTCGGCGCGGGCCAGCTCCAGCGCGGCCGGGCCGTCGGCCGCCTCCAGCACCCGCATCCCTTCCCCTTCCAGATACAGCCGCAGCAGCCCGCGGATGTCCGCGTCATCCTCCGCGATCAGGATCACAGCGCCCATGGCCTCGCCTCCTTTGTTTCAGTTACCTCCATTATACCAGATTCCCCGCCGGGCGAAAAGCGACAAAACCCGGCCCTCGCGCACAGCGCGAGGGCCGGGTTCGATCTATTTGCGGCGGATCTGCCGATACCCGGCAAACCCCAGCACCGCCAGCGAGGCCGCCAGCAGCCAGGCGGCCGCCGCCGAACCGTCACCGGTCTGGGGCGCGCTCTGGGGCGGGGCCGGCGGGGCGGTGGGGGCGCCCGGCGCGGCAATTTGGAACGGCACCACCGTTTCCAGGCCGTTGTATCCGTTTCCCGCCTCCACCCGGGCCAGCAGATACCACTGCCCGGCAGCGGTGGGCTTTTCGGCGGTAAAAGGGCCGTCGGGCGAGGCGCCGTACAGAAATTCCGGCGTGCCCCAGCCGGGCACGGCCACCGGGTCGGCGGGGGCCTGCCCCTCGGTCCAGCCGTCCAGGGACGGGCCGGTCAGCCAGTCGTTGCGGCCCTCCACCTGCAGCTCGCAGTCGATGGAAACGGTGGGCCAGGTGTACTGATACCGCACCGTGTCCCCGGGGGACAGCCCGTAGAGCACCGACCCCTCCGCCTGCGCGCCGGTCAGCCCCTGCAGGCGGGCGGCGCTGAACCGCGGGTCCAGCGCGGCCATGTCGAACCGGTCCGATCCGGGGTCCAGGGTGATGGTCACCGGCCGCTGCTGGCGGCTGCTGCTCTGGGCGGGGGCGGCGCTGCCCAGTTCCACCGACACAAGCCGGTTGTTGCGCAGTTCCACATATTGCAGCGCCGGGTTGGCGGTCAGGTCCAGCACCGTCAGGTTGTTGGTGTCGCAGCCCAGGGTCTGGAGGGCGGGATTGTTGCGCAGATCCAGGCTCTCCAGGCTGGTGACGGCGCACCACAGATACTCCAGCTTCGGGTTGCCGGAGGTGTCCAGGGTGGTGAGCCGTCCGCCCAGGTAGGACATCTGCTGCAGTTCCGGATTCCCCCGCAGATCCAGCACCTGCAGCGCGTCGTCCCCGCAGGCCAGTTCGGTCAGGGCCGGGTTGGCGGACAGGTCCAGTTCGCGGATCCGGTTGCTGTAGCAGTGCAGGGCGGTCAAGGCCGGGTTGGCGGACAGATCCAGGCTGCTGATCTGGTTTTCGTTGCAGAACAGCTCGGTGAGTTTCGGGTTGCCGCTCACATCCAGTTCGGTGAGGGAGTTGGTGTTGCAGAGCAGCTGGGTCAGGTTGGGGAAAAAGCCGATCCCCTGCAAACTGGTCAGCCCCTTGTTGCGCAGATCGATCCGGGTCACCGCGTCCCGCTCGGTCTGGCTCAGCTCCCCGTTGCCGTCGGCGTCCAGGGTCTGCACATAGGCCCGGAACACCGGGTCGGGAAAATTGGTCGCGTCGATGGCCACCTCGCCGGCCGCCCGGGCCGCCGGCCCGCCTGCCATCGCCAGCGCCGCCGCCAGGCAGACTGCCGCGATCTTCCGTTTCATCGGTCATCCTCCTCTCTCGCCGCGCTGTGCGGCTGACAGGGACATTCTATGCCGCGACCGGAAACGGTATGCCGCCCGCGCAAAAAACCGGCGCGAAGCGCCCTGGTTCAGGGTGTTTCGCGCCGGTTCGGCTTCAGCGGTTTTTGTACATTTCCTCGTAGTATTTCTGGTAGTTGCCGCTGGTCACGTGGTCCATCCACTCCTGGTTGGCCAGGTACCAGTCGATGGTCTTGACGATGCCCACCTCGAAGGTGGTCTCCGGATACCAGCCCAGTTCCTCCCGGATCTTGGTGGGGTCGATGCCGTAGCGGCGGTCATGGCCCAGCCGGTCGGCCACATACTGGATCAGGGTCTCGTTGATGGCATCGTCCTGCAGCCGCTCATGCAGCTGGGCGATGATGGTCTTGACGATGAAGATGTTGGGCCGCTCGTTGTGGCCGCCCACGTTGTACACCTCGCCGTCCCGGCCGCCCTCGGCCACCATGTCGATGGCCTTGCAGTGGTCCTCCACATACAGCCAGTCCCGCACGTTCATGCCGTCGCCGTAGACCGGCAGATGCTTGTGGTTCTTCACGTTGTTGATCATCAGGGGGATCAGCTTCTCCGGGAACTGGTAGGGGCCGTAGTTGTTGGAACAGCGGGTGATGTTCACCGGCATGCCGTAGGTGTCGTGGAAGGCCATCACGAACATGTCCGCGCTGGTCTTGCTGGCGGAATAGGGGCTGTGGGGGCACAGCGGGGTGGTCTCGGTAAAATAGCCCTCCGCCCCCAGGCTGCCGTACACCTCGTCGGTGGACACCTGCAGATACTTCTTGCCCGCGGCCCAGCTGCCGTCCTTGTACCAGGCCTCCTTGGCGCATTGCAGCAGGTTCACGGTGCCCAGCACGTTGGTCTGCACAAAGATCTCGGGATGGGCAATGCTGCGATCCACATGGCTCTCGGCCGCGAAGTTGATCACATAGTCAAAGTCGTATTGGGCGAACAGCCCGCTGACCAGTTCCTTGTCGCAGATGTCCCCCTGCACGAAGATGTGGCGGGGATCCCCCTCCACCCCTTTCAGATTTTCCAGGTTGCCCGCGTAGGTCAGCTTGTCCAGATTTACAAGGCGGATATCCTTGTATTTATTCAACATATAGTAAACAAAGTTGGAGCCAATAAACCCGGCGCAGCCGGTAATGAGATAGGTTTTCATGCTACCGATTCCTCTCTTTTATTTCGTTCCGTTTTCGCCGTCCCAGTGGGCAAAATAGGCGGCCAGGGCCTGCTGCCAGGGGCGCATCTCGTCCCCCACGGTGCAGCGCAGCATCCGGTTATCCAGCGCGCTCCAGGCGGGGCGGGAGGCGGATTCCGGATGGGCGGCGGCATACTCGGCGGTGGTGCAGGGGGCCACGACCGCGTCCACCCCGGCCAGCCGGATGATCTCGGCGGCAAAGTCGTACCAGCTGCAGATGCCGTTGCCGGTGCAGTGGTAGGTGCCGTACTCGTGGCTGACCGCCAGTTTCAGGATGTGATGGGCCAGGTCCACCGCGTTGGTGGGGTTGCCCAGCTGGTCGTTGACCACGGTGAGTTTGCCGAACTTTTTGCCCGCGTTCACCATGGTTTTGACAAAGTTCTTGCCGTTGTAGCCGTACAGCCAGGCGGTGCGCACGATGAAGTGCCGGCGGCAGAACCGCTGCACATACTGCTCGCCCAGCAGCTTGGTGGTGCCGTAGGCGCTGCGGGGGGCGGGCAGGTCGCACTCGTCCAGGGGGGTGTCCCCCTCGCCGCTGAACACATAGTCGGTGGACACATGGATCAGCCGGGCGTTGATCTTGTCGGCGGCGATGGCCAGGTTGCGGGGGCCCAGGGCGTTGACCTTGAAGGCCGCGTCCTTGCTGCTCTCGCAGCCGTCCACGTTGGTGAAGGCCGCGCAGTTGATGATGGTATCCGGCTGGTGGCGGCGCACAAAGTTGACGACCTCCGACCGGTCGGTGATGTCCAGCTGGTCCACGTCCACCGGCAGCACGGTGGCGTTCTTCAGCCGGTCGGGGATGGGGCCCAGCTCGCTCTCGCCCCGGCGCAGCTGCGCCTGCAGTTCGGTACCCAGCTGCCCGTTGCAGCCGGTGATCAGGATCTTCATACCGTTTTCCTCCCTTCCATCAATAGCGCAGTTTGTCCTCCGCCACCCGTTTCAGATGGTCGCCATAGGGGCTCTTTCCGTAGCGGGCCGCACTTTCCAGCAGCTGCGGACGGCTGATCCAGCCGTTTTTGTAGGCGATCTCCTCGGGGGCGCTGATCTTGATGCCCTGGCGCTTCTCCACCATCCGCACAAAGTCGGCCGCGTCCACCAGGCTGTCCATGGTGCCGGTATCCAGCCAGGCAAACCCCCGGCCCAGCAGCTGCACGTCCAGTTTGCCCTCTTCCAGGTACATGGCGTTGAGGGTGGTGATCTCCAGTTCGCCCCGGGCGCTGGGCTTGACCTGCTTGGCCTGGGCGCTGACCCGGTTGTCGTAGAAATACAGCCCGGTGATGGCGTAGTTGCTCTTGGGCTGGGCGGGTTTTTCCTCCACGCTGATGACCCGGCCGTCCTTGTCGAACTCCACGATGCCGAACCGTTCCGGGTCGTTCACGTAGTAGCCGAATACGGTGGCGCGGCCGTTCTTCTCCGCGTTGGCCACCGCGGCCTTCAGGATGCGGGAAAACCCGTTCCCGTAGAAGATATTATCCCCCAGGATCATGGCGCAGCAGTCGTTGCCGATAAATTCCTCGCCCAGCAAAAACGCCTGGGCCAGGCCGTCCGGGCTGGGCTGCACCTTGTAGGACAGGTGCACGCCGTACTGGCTGCCGTCCCCCAGAAGATGCTCAAAGCGGGGGGTATCCTCCGGGGTGGAGATGATCAGGATATCCTGGATGCCCGCCAGCATCAGGGTGGACAGGGGATAGTAGATCATGGGCTTGTCGTACACCGGAAGCAGCTGCTTGGAGGTGACCAGGGTAAGGGGGTACAACCGTGTGCCGGCGCCGCCGGCCAGAATGATGCCTTTCATACCGTTTCTCCTTTACGCGCACGGCCGCGGGGGCCGGGCCAGAATGTCGCGGCTTGACACAAAGCGGAGCCACTGACCGCTATAGACAGAACAGAGCGCGGGGGCCTCACCACAGCCGGAATCCCCATTTGCGGAAATACCGGATCATGCTGCGCAGCTGGCGCACAAAGGGCCCCAGCCGGCTGCCGGGCGCCCGGTGCCAGGCATGGCAGGCGGAAAACTGGGGCAAAAAATAGACCAGACCCTCCTGCCGGGCCTTCTGGGTGATGTCGGCGTCCTCCACATACATGAAGTAGCCCTCATCAAATCCGCCGATCTTGCGGAACACCGCCGTGCGGATGCAGAAAAAGCTGCCGGTACAGAACTCGATGGGGGTGGGGCGGGACAGGTCCTCGTCCAGCATGGCGTACCGGTCCCCGAATCGTTTCAGCCCCGGCACCCCCTGCCGCGCCAGCAGCCCCAGCAGGGTGGGCTTGCGCTTGGGCAGGATCTGCTCCCGCCCGTCCGGGAAGAACATCCGCGGGGTGGCCATGACCGCCTCCGGGTGGTCGTCCAGCCAGGCGCAGATACCCTCCATCACCGGCTCGCGCAGGGTGATGTCCGGGTTGATCACAAAATGGTAGTCGCTGGTCAGCAGCGGCAGCACCGTGTTGTGCCCGGCGCCAAAGCCCACGTTCTCCGGCAGGCATATCAACTGCACACAGGGGCCGAAATCCTCGGCGGCCAGCCGCTCGCCGGTGCCGTCGGGGCTGGCGTTGTCCACCAGATACAACGTGAAATCCGGCCCGCCGCAATAGGCCAGGATGCTGCGCACCGCGGCGCAGACCTCCTCAAAGCCGCCATAGCTGACGATACAGGCGCTGATACGGGCCATGTGGGTTCTCCTTCCGGACAGAGTGATACAGATATACTATACCATGTTTGCCCCCCTGCCGCAAGCGCATACAACCGGAGGGCGCAAAAAAGCGCCGCGCGCTTTTGGCAAAAAGCGCGCGGCGCCGGTCCTGTTGATTCGACGTTACGCCAGGCTGGCCTCCAGCTCGGCGCGGATGGCCTTGATAAAGCCCAGGCTGTCCACGGGGGTGGGGGTGATGCCCTCGGCCAGGCCGCACAGGTCCTTGGTCATGATCCCCTTTTCCAGGGTGGTCAGGCAGGCGGTCTCCAGCTTGTCCGCGAACCGCACCAGATCGGCGTTGCCGTCCAGTTCGCCCCGCTTGCGCAGCGCGCCGGTCCAGGCGAAGATGGTGGCCATCGGGTTGGTGCTGGTGGTCTCGCCCTTCAGATACCGGTAGTAATGACGGGTCACGGTGCCGTGGGCCGCCTCGTACTCGTAGCAGCCGTCCGGGCTGACCAGCACGCTGGTCATCATGGCCAGGCTGCCGAAGGCGGTGGAGACCATATCGCTCATCACGTCGCCGTCGTAGTTCTTGCAGGCCCAGATGAAGCCGCCCTCGCTGCGGATGACCCGGGCCAC
>CALXIA010000040.1 GCA_944388245.1 uncultured Gemmiger sp.
ATAATACCACGACCCCGCCCCGTTGTCAACACCTTTTTTCAAGTTTTTTCCTCTTTTTTCTCTTCCTCCAGTTCCGCCGCGTTTTTTGCTCTGCTGCGCGGATCCTCCAGGCCCGAAAGGTAGCTGTAGGACCCCAGCGCCAGCACCAGCTGCGCCTCGGTCAGCCGCCCCTGCCAATAGCCCAGGGCCGCCTGGATATAGCCGGACCCCACCCGGGCCCCCTGCTCCAGCAGCCGGAACACCGAGGCCTCCACCGTCTGCCCGGTGAAGGGGTGGGTCCAGGTGTCGGGCAGCAGGCGCTTGTCCCGGGGGCCGGCCCCCTTGAGCCGGGCGGGGCTCACATGGCCGGTGATGGCGCCCCGGCCGCCGAACAGCGGCTCCACCAGCCAGAACAGCCCCCGCTTGATCCGCAGGCGGGAGATAAACAGCTTGCGGATCCAGTAGGTGTGATGGAAGGTGTCTGCCAGCGCCTCCCGGCTGACCGGCAGGCCAAACACCGTTTCGATCGCGCCCTGCAGCTGCGCCCCCACCTGGGCCAGCGCGCCCCCCACAAGGTGCGGGCAGGCGTGGGCCGAGGGGATCGCGCCGCCCTTGCCGTCCTCAGTGTGCAAAAAGCTGTCCAGCGCGATCTCGAAATAGCCGTGCCCGCCCTTGCGGCCGTACAGCTGCCCCTTGCGGGTGATCATCACCACATAGGGATGCACCGAGCAATCCACCGCGTAATGGCACAGAAAGCCCAGGGCGTAGTCCCGCTGGGCGGGGGTAACGGCGCGGCGAACCAGCTCCAGCAGAAACGCGCCGGTGCACTCGTCGTGCATCCGCCCGCCCAGGCCCGGCAGATCGAAGGTCCGGCGGCGGGCCGGCTTCCAGGCCTGGTAGCAGAAAAGAATATCCGGCCCGTTGGCCCCGGCGGCGAACGCTTTGGGCACAGCGGGGGTGTACTCCGCCAGGGCGGCAGCCTGACGGGCGGTGCGAATATGGGTGTAGCCTTCCGGCATAAAATCCCCTCGTTTCTATATATAAGGTATACCCGAAACGGGCAGACGAAAAAGTTCCCCTTCATTGTACACGAAACCAGCCGATTTCTCAACGGAAACCCAAAAATCGCCCCGGCCAAAGGCCGAAGCGATCCACATATAGTATAACGTTCTATACAATTCGTATATTCACGGAAGGCCCGGCAGCAGCACAAAGCATCCCAGCCAGCCCACGCCGAATCCAAACACCAGCCCGGCCACCACGTCCCGGGGGAAGTGCACCCCGGCCAGCACCCGCGCCGGGGCCAGCAGCAGGGCCGCGACGGTGAGCAGCGCCCCCAGCGGCCAGCAGACGTACCAGAAGGCCGCCGCGATCACCGAAGCGCTGAACACATGCCGGCTGGGGAAGGAGTCGTCGGGCTTGCCCCGGTGCACCAGCGGCTGGTAGTCCGCCAGCTGATAGGGCCGGGGCGCGTGGAAGCCCCGGCGCAGCACCGTGCCCAGCGCGAACACCGCCCCGGGCACCAGCACAAACCGGAACAGGCGGGGGTCCCGCCGGGCCAGCAGACAGACCGCCCCCAGCGGATAGAGCAGGTAGGCCGCCGCCGGTACCAGCCGGTTGAGCACGCGCACCGCCCAGGCCAGCGCGGGCCGCCGCCGCACCGCCTCCATGAGCGCCGGGTAACGGTCAGCCTTCATCGGTGCCCTCCGTCAGTTCCTTATAGTGTGGGATGATATCCATCCAGCGGCCGTCCTTGGCGTGGAAACCGCCGGGAATTACTCCTAATTGTATAAATCCCATCTTTTTATACAACGCTAAGGCGGGCGTGTTGGTGGCTACCACCGCGTTGAACTGGAGGATCCGGAACCCCAGCTGCCGGGCGGTGGTCAGACAGTGGGCGACCAGCGCCTCGCCGCAGCCCAGGCCGCGGGCGTCGGCGTCCACGGCGTAGCTGGCGTTGGCGATGTGGCCGCAGCGGCCGATGTTGTTGGGGTGCAGGATGTACAGCCCCCGCGCCCGGCCGGTCTGGTCCCGGGCCACGGCGGTAAAGGACTGCTGGGCAAAAAACGCCCGGCCGGTTTCCGGCGTGAGGGGTTCGGTCTGGGGAAAGGCCATCCCGTCCTCCACCACCCGATTCCAGATCCGGCACAGATCCGGCAGATCCGTCTGCCGCCATTCCTCCATCCGCCACTGCATGGCACATTGCCCCTTTCCCATTCCGTTCTCGCCGCCGCACCGGCGGCCAGTTTTTCCTATTATAGCACCGGGGGCATTTGCTGCCAAGGTGTTGCATCTCCGTCTGAAAACGTTACCAATTCATATTTCTCGTCATAACCATTGACAATCTTGCTATTTATGACGTAAACTGGACCTATAATGATCGCCATTTGGGTGATAACGGTTTCACTTTTTCCGGAGGTGGGACAGATGCGTCAACAAAATGGAAAGGCGACCATTCGGGACGTGGCCCGGCTGGCAGAGGTGTCGGTGAGTTCGGTGAGCCGGTATCTGGCGGATCCGGGCAGCGTGCGGGCCTACTCGGCCTACCGCATCCGGGACGCGATCCGGCAGCTGGGGTATGAGCCCAACGCCTTCGCGCAGGGGCTGCGGCAGGGCCGGGGGCACACGGTGGGCATGGTGGTGCCCAATCTGGAATTTTTCTGCGCCAAGGCCTGCCGGGCCGTGAGCGATTATTTTTATGAGCGGGGGCAGGCGGTGTTCGTCTGCTCCAGCGACGGGGACCCGGCCAAGGAGCAGTTCTTTATCCGCCAGCTGCAGCGGCAGCGGGTGGCGGGGCTGATCGTGAGCAGCTGCGGGCTGAACCCGGTGTTTCTGGAACAGCAGGCCCGGCAGGACATTCCGCTGGTGCTGCTGGACGGGGACGACCCGGTGCCCTGCGACCTGGTGAGCGTGGACTACCAGGAGGCGGCCCGCCGGATGACCGAGCATCTGCTGCAGGCGGCCCAGCCCACCCATCTGCATCTTCTTCTGGGGGAACAGGCCGCCGCCCGCACCCACCTGTGCGAGGCGGGGGTCCGGAACGCGCTGCCCGCCGCGGGCGGCCCGTCGGTCCATTCCCATTACGGCTGCCGGCGGGAGGGCCGGATGCCCGCCGCCGCGGCCCGGGTGGCCCGGGACGCCGCGCGGGGGAAACCCGGCGTGCTGGCCTTTGAGCCGGAATTTCTGGAACAGACGGTGGTCCAGCTGAACCAGCAGGACCCGGCGCTGCTGGGCCAGGTGGCCCTGAGCGGGATGGCCATGTCCAACACCTGCGACAAGCTGGGCGCCGGGCTGAGCTGCCTGGTGCAGGACGCGGCCTGGGCGGGGGTGACCGCGGCCCAGGCGCTGCATCGCCGCATCCACGAGGGGGCGAAGAACGAGCCGCCCCAGGTCTATCGGGTGCCGGTGCGGGCCAGCTGGGATGAATAAAAAATCGCGAAAGATGCGCGGCGCCGCCGGGCATGCTTTCGAGTATATATGTGTGGATAAAGGAGAATAGAATGGCAAACGCAACCATGACCCGGAGGGCGATCGCGGCCGGGCTGAAGGAGCTGATGGAAACGCACTCCTTCGCCAGCCTGTCGGTAGGTGATATCGCCCGGCAGTGCGGTGTGAGCCGCAACACCTTTTATTACCATTTCCGGGACAAGTACGACCTGATCAGCTGGGTGTTCCATACCGAGATCACCCCCATTGTGGACGACCCCACCGCCCGGGGCGACTGGGCGGCCGGTCTGCTGGCGCTGTGCAGCTACATGCAGGCCAACAAGAAATTCTATCTGAATGTGCTGCAGTTCCACGGCCAGAACAGCTTCAGCGATTGCCTGATGCAGTTTTATGAGCAGCGCATCGTGCGGGTGATCTGCGGCCAGAACGCCAGCGAAGCCAGCGCCAGCGCCCGGCTGATCGCCCGGTTCTACGCCCACGCCCTGGTGGGGGTGCTGCTGGACTGGGCCTCCGCCGGGATGCAGCAGGACCCCCATCCCTTTGTGCGGATGCTGGATGAACTGCTCAGCGGCCGGGCCACCGCCCGGGAACTCTCCGAGCGGCCCTTCCCCGCCGGCGAGAGCACCGGGACCCTGTAAGTTTCTGTTTGACGAAAAACGGTACAGAGTATTTGCTCTGTACCGTTTTTGTGCATAGGTAACGTTTTGTCCCTTGTTCCCTGCCCGGGCGGCGGGTATAAGTAAAAAAGGAAGAAGAAAGCTGCGGTAAACCGTCCACCCACAAGGAGGCTGTACCATGCGCATAGCGATCATGACCGATACCAACAGCGGGATGACCGTGGAGGAGGCCCGTCGGCTGGATGTGGCGCTGCTGCCGATGCCCTTCACCATCGACGGGGAGGCTTTCCAGGAGGGGCGGGATCTGAGCGCCGGGCAGTTTTACGCGGCGCTGAAGCGCGGGGCCCGGGTGGCCACCTCCCAGCCGTCCCCGGCGGACACCACCGCCCTGTGGGACCAGCTGCTGGCCAGCCACGACGCGGTGGTGTATCTGCCGATGAGTTCGGGGCTGTCGGGCACCTGTGCCACCGCCCGGGCGCTGGCGGCGGAGGAACCCTACGCGGGCCGGGTGGAGGTGGTGGACAACGGCCGGATCTCGGCCACCCTGCGCCAGTCGGTGCTGGACGCGCTGGCGCTGCGGCAGCTGGGGCTGGACGGGCGCACCATCCGGGACGCGCTGGAGCGCACCGGTCCCCAGAGCCAGATCTATCTGGCGGTGGACACCCTGAAATACCTGCGGCAGGGCGGGCGGGTCACACCGGCGGCGGCGCTGCTGGGCAGCGCGCTGAACCTGAAGCCCATTTTGCAGCTGGCGGGCGGCAAGCTGGACGCCTACAAGAAGGTGCGGGGCAACGCGGCGGCCCAGGCGGCGCTGCTTCAGGCGCTGCGCCAGGCCATCGACGCGCTGCCCGGCGACGGGCCGCTGCGGCTGATGACCGCCTATTCCGGCGACGACGATCTGGGCAAAGCCTGGAACCGCACGGTGCGGGAGGCCTTTCCCGGGCAGGAGGTCTACGGCGCGCCGCTGCCGCTGAGCATCGCCTGCCATACCGGCCCCGGCGCGCTGGGGGTGGCCTGCGCCCGGGCGGTGCTGGAGGGCTGACCCCCCATCTATACAAACAAAGGCCGGTGCGCAGATCTTGCGCACCGGCCTTATTCTCATTATCGTATATTCACGATCCGCGGGGCGGCGCGGTATGGTCCGCTACGCCTCCGGGTCGGGGCCTATGCCCAGATAATCCTCCCCGAACATCAGATCGTACTGGGCCAGCCAGCGGTCGTCAAAGGCGGCCTGCTGGGCCTCGGTCATGGTCTCGGCATAGCTGCCGTCCGGCTCCACCGTCACCCCGCGGCTGCGGCTGCGCATGATCGGCAGTTCCGCCAGATGCAGCTGGTAGAACAGGGGCTGCTCCAGCCCGTACAGTTCCATCATCACCGGCGACACCATATAGGACCCGATCACCCCCAGGTCGATGGCCTCGCTCTGGTAGTTGCTCCAGATCAGCAGCGGGGTGGTGCGCAGCGCCGGGCTGGAGGTGTCCCCCTTTTCAATAAAGCCGGTCTTTTCAAACAGCTCGTACCCGTTGCCGATCAGGTTGTAGTGGTCGCCCCAGAACACCAGGATCACCGGCTCGTCCAGCTGGCGGAAATAGTCGGTGAGCCGGCCCAGCATGGCGTCGGTGTCCTTCATGGCGGTGGCGAAATCCCGCAGCGCCCCCACCGTGGACTGGCTAATCCCTTCCGGCGCCGCCGTCAGCCCGATCAGCTCCTCCTCCGGGAAGTTGGCCGCCGAATAGGTGGAGTGGGCCTCCATGGTCACCGCGTGCAGGAAGACTGGCCCGTCCTCCCGGCGGGCCTCAAACTGGGCGATGATCTGGTCGGCCATGGCGTCGTCGGTCACAAGGCCGCTGGTCCAGTAGGAGAACCGCTTTTTCTCCGGCGCCTGGAAATCCTCCAGCGATATGTAATCCGAAAAGCCCAGGTTGGGATAGGCCCGGTCCCGGCTCCAGTATTTGGCCCAGTAGCAGTGCACCGCCACCGTCTGGTAGCCCTTTGTGTCGGCCAGATACCAGGGCAGCGAGAACATGGGATGGGTCACATGCTGCTGAAAGGGCTTGCAGCCCATGGGCAGCGGCTCCACCGAAAAGCCGGTCAGCGCCTCGAATTCCACATCGCAGGTGCCGCCCCCGAAGCTGGGGGAATAGATCCGGCCGCTGGCTGCCTCCTGCTGCAGCCGGTGGTAGTTGCCCAGCGGGTCCTCGCTGAAGCTCACCCCCGGCAGGTCGGTGGGATCCCAGAACGCCTCCCCCATAATATAAATAATGTGGGGGGTCTGCTCCGCGCCCGAGGCGGCCGGGCTTTCCGGAAACAGGTTTTGGTGGGTCTTGGCCCGCTGTTCCAGTTCCTGCTTCAGCGCGGCGATGGATTCCTCGCTGTAGCCCTCCGGCTCGTCGATGTCCAGCTGCTGCAGGTTGGTCAGAAAGGCGCTGATCACCCCGTAGTTGCGGTAGTACCGGTCCTGCAGCCACATGTCCGGCCAGATGCCGATGGCCTGGGTCAGGCCGGGGCTCAGATATGCCAGAAAGCACACAAGGGTCACCGCCGCGCCCGCGCCGCAGCCCGCCAGACGCAGCCGCCGGGCGGCCGGCCGCTGGCCCCGGGTGGGCACCCGCAGCCACCAGCCCAGCACCGCCAGCACCGCGAAGATCGCCAGGGTGGCCCACATGGGGCCGGTGAGTTTCAGGTTGGACTTGTCCGCCACCGCCGCGGCCTCCCGCCACTGGGACAGGTCCCAGGGCAGAAAGGGCTCGCCCCGGAAATCCAGCTTGAGCCGGGTCACCGCTGCGGGCACGCCGGATACCAGCCCCACCGCCAGCACCGCCGGGGTATGCCGCCCGGCCAGGTGGCTGGCAAACAGATAGATCCCGATCAGAAACACCCAGGCCAGCAGATAGCTGTTCAGATGCCCGCCCAGGTACTCGTTCCAGAACCGGCCGTCCAGCTTGCCCCGGTGGATCCACTCGCCGCACAGCAGCGCGGCCAGCGGCACCAGCACGGTGGCCGCCGCCCGCAGCCAGAGGGGCGAGGCGTTTGTATGGTTCGCGGCGGGCAGCACCGCGTGTTCGGTTGTGACCGACGCCAAGGTTTCGTTCCCTCCGTTTCCCAAAAAAATGCGGGCCTGGCGCGGCCCATGACAATCCATTATACCGCCGGCTACGGGAAAATTCCAGTAAAGCCGGCAGCTTTCGCTTTGTTTTCACAAAACCGCAAGAATCGCCCCGACAGACAAAACCGGGCGCGCCCCGCCCAAACAGCGAAGCGCGCCCGGTTTGCGTTTGTAAAGCGTCCGGGTCAGGCCAGCACGGTCCCCTCGGGGAAGGCGGTGCGGAACAGCTTGCGCACCACCGGCCCGGCCAGGATGAACTGCAGCGGCAGGGCCATAATGAAGTTGCGGGGGATGTTGATGAGCCAGTTCATCGGCACAGCGGCCCAGTTGCCGGTGTGGAACGCGCCGTCCGCCCCCGCGCCGTCCAGGTTGGCGGGGTCGGTCAGCCAGGCACGGAACGCCTCGTCCGGAAAATGGGCCTCGTCGATGGGCACCACAGCCGCGTCGGCAAAGGCGCCGGCGGGCAGCAGCGTCACCGCCGCCAGCAGGCCGGCCAGCACGGCGCAGAACACTCGTCGGATTCGTTGCATCTCGATACGCCTATATGTATACAGGGGATTTCCTTACGGATACTGGATATTGTACCATAAATTTCGGCGTTGTCCACGTTTTTACCAGAAAACTTTTGGGCAAATCGCCGGAAACAACTCCGTCCTTTTCCAACATTTCCGCAGGGGCTGGTCAACCGGCGCGAAAGGGTGTAGAATCCCCTTATCAGCCACCAACGAAACGGAGGAGCAAGATATGAAACATCTGCTGGAGATCTGCGTGGATTCGCTGGAGTCCGCCCTGGCGGCCCAGGAGGGCGGCGCCGACCGGCTGGAGCTCTGCGGCAATCTTCTGATCGGGGGCACCTCCCCCTCGCCGGGCCTGATCCGGCAGGTGCTGCGCCGGGTGGATATCCCGGTGAACGTGCTGCTGCGCCCCCGTTTCGGGGATTTCTGCTTCACCCCCTCCGAGCAGGAGACCACCCTGTGGGAGATCGAGAACTGCCGCGCGCTGGGGGTGGGCGGGGTGGTGCTGGGGGCGCTGCAGCCGGACGGCGCGCTGGACGCGCCCTTTCTGGCCCGCTGCCTGGCCGCCAGCGGCGGGATGCGCCACACCCTGCACCGGGCGTTCGACCTCTGCCGGGACCCCTTCGCCGCGCTGGACCAGGCAGCGGAGCTGGGCTTTGACACCATCCTGACCTCCGGCCAGCAGGCCCGGGCGGTGGAGGGGGCGGCGCTGCTGGGCCAGCTGACCCGCCACGCGGCCGGGCGGATCGCCCTGCTGGCGGGCAGCGGGGTGGGGCCGGACAATCTGGAGCCGCTTGCTCGGGCCGGGGTGCGCCAGTTTCACCTGTCCGCCAAGCGGGCGGCGCCCAGCCCGATGCGGTTCCGCCGCGCCGGGGTGCCCATGGGGCTGCCGATGGCGGACGAGTATCTGCGGGAGTACACCGACGCGGCCCTGGTGCGGCAGGTCAAGGCGCGGCTGTGCGCGCTGCCGGAGGATTTTCGGGAATAGCAATTCGCAAAACCAACAAATTCTTTTGGGCATATTTGTGGATTTGGCAGAATTACCGCATTTTTCCTCCATATCGTTGACAATCTTTGCCGGAATTGATACTCTTGAATTGTTCATAAATGGGTTGTTACTGTTCGGCAGGCAAGACCATATTCAAAACCTTTCCATGGGGATGCCCCTATGGAGCGGTTTTGAATGTGGTCTTTTTTCTTTCAGCCGATGAGGGCGGTTGTGTATGCGGGTATTGAAATCCATCAACAATAATGTGGTGTCCTGCTGCGACGAGAACGGCCGGGAGTGGATCGCCATGGGGCGGGGGCTGGGCTATTCGCTGCGGGCCGGGGACGAGTTGGACGAATCCCGGGTGGAAAAGCGGTTCCGGATGGAAACGCCGGACGACGCCCGGCGGCTGGCCGATCTGTTCTCCACCCTGCCGCCCCAGCAGATCGAGCTGTGCAGCCTGATCGTGGACCGGGCCACCCGGGACCTGGGCCGGAAACTCAGCCCCAGCGTCTACCTGACCCTGACCGATCATATCTGTTTCGCGGTGGAGCGGCTGCGCAGCGGCACCACCTTTCAGAACACCCTGCTGGCGGAGGTGCGCACCTTCTACCCGCGGGAGTACACGGTGGGCAAGTACGCGCTGGAACTGCTGGCGCAGGAGCTGGACGTGCATTTCCCGGACGACGAGGCCGCCAACATCGCGCTGCATCTGGTGAACGCCGAGTATGAGAACTCCATCAGCGACACGCTGCGGATCACCCAGACGCTGCACGACATCCTCTCCACGCTGGACGGCTGGCCCCATCTGCGGCTGGACCCGGAGAGCCGGTTCTACGACGAGTTCACGGTGCATCTGAAATTCCTGGTGCTGCGGGCCTTTTCCGGCACGGTGGACGCCCGGGGGGACGAGCGGTTCGTGGCCTCGGTGCGCCAGTGCTATCCCCACGAGTTCCGCTGCGCCCAGCAGATCGTGGAAGGGCTGGAGCGCCGCACCCAGAACCGCCTTCCGCCGGAGGAGCAGGCCTATCTGGCGGCCAGCCTGCACCGCACCTGCCGGCTGATCTGATCGCCGCGCGCGTTTTGTCCGCACTTTGCCCGACGCGGGCTGTTTTTCACCCCCTCATTCTGGAAAGGAAGGAAGCATACAAATGGGTATCTTTGATAAGCTGTTCTCCAAATCCTCCAACGAGATCCGGCTGGGCGCGCCGGCCGCCGGCGCGGCCGTGCCTCTGAGCACGGTCAGCGACCCCACCTTCGGCACCGGGATCCTGGGCAAAGGGGTGGCCATCCGCCCCACCGGCAACCGGGTGGTGGCCCCCTGCGACGCCACCGTGGACCTGATGTTCGACACCGGCCACGCGGTCAGTTTGAAGGCCGACTGCGGCGCCGAGGTGCTGATCCATGTGGGGCTGGAAACGGTCTCGCTGGGCGGGCGGCATTTCACCGTCCACGCCAAGAACGGCGACCATGTCACCGCCGGGCAGCTGCTGATCGAGTTTGACCGGCAGGCGATCGCCGCCGCGGGCTTTGACACCATCATCCCGATGGTGATCTGCAACACCCCCGATTTCGCCGCCGTCACCGCCCAGACCGCCGGCTCGGTCCAGGCGGGGGACACGGTGCTGACCCTGGTAAAAGCGTAAACCGTTTGCAAGGAGGGATCACGATGTACGAAGGCACCGGCCGCCCGGTCTATTCCGGCATTGCCATCGGCCGCGCATACCTTTACCGCCGCAATTCCGGTCAGCTGCCCGCCGCCGGCGGGGACGCGGCCGCCGAGCAGCTGGCCTTCGATCAGGCCCGTGAGACCGCCCGCCTGCAGCTGACCGAACTGTGCGAAAAGACCCGGCGGGAACTGGGCGAGGAACAGGCCATGATCCTGGACGTGCAGATCCTGATGCTGGACGATCTGGACTATCTGGACGGGGTGCGCGGGCGGATCGCCGCCGGCGCCTCGGCCGCCCAGGCCGCCCGGGACACCGGGGAGGAGTTCAGCGCCCTCTTCGCCGCGCTGGAGGACCCCTATATGCAGGCCCGCGCGGTGGATATCCGGGACATGGCCGAACGGCTGGTGACCATCCTGTGCGGCGGCGACAGCGGCTTTTCCATGCCCGAGCCGGGCATCCTGGTGGCGGAGGACCTGACCCCCAGTGAGACGGTGCAGCTGCCCCGGGACAAGATCCTGGCCTTCATCACCCGGCAGGGTTCGGCCAACAGCCACATCGCCATCCTGGCGCGGATCATGAACATCCCCTCGCTGGTGCAGGCCGACATTGCCCTGGACCCGGCGCTGGAGGGCCGGACCCTGATCGTGGACGGCTTTGCCGGCCGCTATTACCTGGACCCGGACGAGGCCACCCTGGCCGCATTGACCGCGAAGCGGGACGAGGAACTGGCCCGCCGCCGCCAGCTGGAGGCCTACCGGGGCGTTCCCACCGTCTCCCGCGGCGGCCGCCGCATCCAGCTGATGGCCAACATCGGCCGGCCGGAGGACGTGCAGGCGGCCCTGGACGGGGACGCCGAAGGGGTGGGGCTGCTGCGCAGCGAGTTCATGTACCTGGGGCGGGACAACTTCCCCACCGAGGAGGAGTTGTTTGACGGCTACCGCCAGGTGGTGGAACAGCTGGCCGGGCGGCCGCTGGTCATCCGCACGCTGGACATCGGCGCGGATAAGCAGGTGGACTATTTCGGCCTGGAAAAGGAGGAAAACCCCGCCCTGGGCTACCGGGGCATCCGGATCTGCCTGACCCGGGAGGACATCTTCCGCCCCCAGATGCGGGCCATCTACCGGGCCAGCGCCTTCGGGCCGGTGAGCGTGATGTTCCCCATGATCATCTCGGTGGAGGAGGTGCGCCGGATCAAGGCTTTCTGCGAGACCATCCGGGCGGAACTGACCGCCGAGGGCGTTCCCTTCGGGCCGGTGGAACTGGGTGTGATGATCGAGACCCCCGCCGCCGCCCTGATCAGCGCCGATCTGGCCAAAGAGGTGCAGTTTTTCAGCGTGGGCACCAACGATCTGACCCAGTACACCCTGGCCATCGACCGGCAGAACGCCAAACTGGATGAATTCTACGACCCCCATCACCCGGCGGTGCTGGCGCTGCTGAAGATGGTGGTGGAAAACGCCCACGCCCAGGGCATCTGGGCGGGCATCTGCGGGGAGCTGGGGGCCGATCTGACCCTGACCGAGACCTTCCTGCGGATGGGCTACGATGAACTGTCTGTTTCCCCCGGCCGCGTGCTGGAGATTCGGAAAACTGTCTGTGAAAGCGAGGTGTAACCCGTGAAAGAGATTCGCTATGTGATCACCGACGCGCTGGGCCTTCACGCCCGGCCGGCGGGTCTGCTGGTCAAGGAGGCGAGCCGCTTCCCCTGCGCCGTGACGGTGGGGGTGAACGGCGGCGCCGCTGTGGACGCCAAGCGCATTTTGGGGGTCATGAAACTGGCCGCCAAACAGGGCATGGAGCTCACCCTTACCTTTGACGGGCCGCAGGAAGAGGAAGCGGCCGACGCCATGGCCGCGTTCCTCAAGGCCAATCTGTGAGACGGCAAAGAGGGACGGCTGTGGGCCGGCCGTCCCCTGCTGATAGGCTGCGACCGGCGGCACAGCGCCCCGGTCCAACAACCGTGTTAGGAGGACATAAGGTATGATGCGATTTTTCCAACGTTTGGGCAAGTCTTTGATGCTGCCCGTGGCCTGCCTGCCGATCGGCGGTATCCTGATGGGTATCGGCTACTGGATCGACCCGGCCGGCTGGGGCGCCAACAACCTGCTGGCCTTGCTGCTGATCAAGGCCGGCGGCATCCTGATCGACAATATGGCGATCCTGTTCGCTTTGGGCGTGGCCATCGGCATGTCCAAGGACCAGGAAGGTACCTCTGCTCTGGCGGCCATCATCTCCTGGCTCACCGTGCAGACCATGCTCGGTACCGGCGTGGTGCAGCTGATCCTGGGCGCCGACGCGGTGGTCCCCGAGGCCTTCGCCAAGATCGGCAACCAGTTCATCGGTATCCTGTGCGGCCTGATCGCCGCCGCCTGCTACAACCGGTTCTATAAGATCAACATGCCGGACTTTTTGGGCTTCTTTGCCGGGCGCCGGTTCGTGCCGGTCATGACCGTGCTGGTCACCCTGATCGTCTGCGTCCCCCTGTACTTTGTCTGGCCCGTTGTGTACAACTTCCTGGTCTGGGTAGGCGAGAGCATCATGGGCCTGGGCGCCATCGGCGCCGGCATCTACGGCTTCCTGAACCGTCTGCTCATCCCCATCGGCATGCACCACGCCCTGAACAGCGTGTTCTGGTTCGGCGTGGCGGGCATTGACGACATCGGCAAGTTCTGGGGCACCATCGAGGGCGGCGTCCAGGGCGTTACCGGTATGTACCAGGCCGGCTTCTTCCCCGTGATGATGTTCGGTCTGCCCGGCGCGGCCCTGGCCATGTACCACACCGCCAAGACCAACAAGAAGAAGATCGCCGCCGGCATCCTGCTGAGCGCCGCGCTCTGCTCCTTCTTCACCGGCGTTACCGAGCCCCTGGAATTCTCCTTCATGTTCCTGGCTCCCGTTCTGTACGTGATCCACGCCCTGCTCACCGGCATCTCGGTTGCCATCGTGGCGGCCCTGCCCATCCGCGCGGGCTTCCAGTTCAGCGCCGGTTTTGTTGACTGGTTCCTGAGCTTCAAGGCTCCCTTTGCCGAGAACGTCTGGCTGCTGATCCCCATCGGCCTGGTCTTCTTCGTGATCTACTACGCGATCTTCCGTCTGGTGATCACCGCCATGAACCTGAAGACCCCCGGCCGTGAGGACGACGACAACGCCGCCGAGCTGAACATCGAGCTGGGCAGCAGCGACTACGCCGCCATGGCCGCCGCCATCCTGGAAGGCGTGGGCGGCGCCGCCAACGTGACCAGCGTGGACAACTGCATCACCCGTCTGCGTCTGGAAGTGAAGGACCGCCTGCTGGTGGACGAGAAGAAACTGAAGGCTTCCGGCGCCGCCGGCGTGGTCCGCCCGGGCAAGACCAGCGTTCAGGTCATCATTGGGCCGAAGGTCCAGTTCGTGGCCGACGAGTTCAAGAAGCTGGTCCGCTGATCCCTCTTGCGCCGTCTGGGCCCACAAGGCGGCGCACCCTTTTGACAACGATCCCCCTTTATGGCCGGCCGTGCCCGCAACCGCGGGTGCGGCCGGCCTGCCGCTTGTAGAACAAGGTGCTCCCTTTTCTTACCGAAAGGGGAGAGGGTGTGGGAGAGGACCATCCGGGCCCTCTCCCACTTGCGATATTTCCGTTTTTTCTGCGCGCAGTGCAGGAAAAACGGTGCTTCAGACTGCCGAAAAGGCTTTTTCGACAGTCTGAATGCCGGCCGTGCCCGCAACCGCGGGTGCGGCCGGCCTGTTTTATGTTTTGGGAAGATTTGCCCGTTTTTTTTACAAATCCCTTGACAAATTCTTCCGATTGTCCTATATTAGAACTAGAATAATTCTAAATTGGTGATGGATATGCGATATGCCGAAAAAATCCTGGAGATCATCTCCACTTCCGACGCCCACATGACGGCGGAACAGGTATTCTTTGCCCTGAAACAGCGCTGCCCCTCGGTGGTGCTGGCCACGGTGTACAACAATCTGAACGCCCTCTGTGCCCAGCACCGGGTGCGCCGGATCCGGGTGGAGGGCTACCCCGACCGGTATGACCGGGCCACCCGGCACGACCACCTGGTCTGCCCGCGGTGCGGCGCGCTGATGGACCTGCATCTGGCCGACCTGACCGCCGAACTCCAGCGGCAGACCGGCCTGCCCATTGAGGGGTACGATCTGAAGATCCAGTATCTCTGTCCCCATTGCCGCGCCAAGGCGCAGGCGTCCACCCATGCATGCGGGTCTGCGGACCTGTAAATATATATATCCGTAAGGAGGTTTTTCGTATGAGAAGCATCACAAAATTGGATCTGCAATACGCCCATCGGTTTTACGGGTTCAAGGGCGAAGCCCAGTACCTGCACGGCCATACCGGTGTGCTGACCCTGGAGGTGGAAGACACCGTCGAGCCCGGCGTGAATATGGTCTTCCCCTGCAACGAGATCCAGAAAACCGCCTGGGAACTGCTCAAGAACTTCGACCACGCCCTGATTTTGCGGGAGGACGATCCGCTGCTGCCGGCCGTGCTGCAGGTGTATGAGGCGCAGGGCATCCGCCACGGCGCGCCCCAGAACCAGATGAAGGGCCCCGCCTTCCAGACCGAACTGGCCACCGCCTATCCCGAGTGCCGCCTGGTGGTGACCAAGGAGACTTTGACGGTGGAGGGCATGATCAAGATCGTCTACGATCTGCTGAAAGACAAGCTGAACATCGCCAAGATCACCTTTACCAGCGGGGTCAACGCGGCCTCGGCCGAGTTCACCACCCGCAACCAGATCGACCGGTGCCCGCTGTGCGGCGTGGCGCTGGACGAGAACGGCGTCTGCCCCAAGTGCGGCTACCGCAAGGGCTGATCCTCTCCCCTTTTCCACAGGCGCGGCACGCCGGGTCCCTTCGGGGGCCCGGCGCTTGCCCGGTTTCTTGTGTGAAAGGCAGGTGCTTTGCGTGAAACGAAACTTGCTGGCCCTTGTGCTGGCCGGCGCGATGCTGGGCGGCTGTGCCGCCGCCCCCCACCCAGAAAGCGGACCGCCCGCGGGCAGCCCCAAGGAGGCAACCATGTATACCGATACCACCGAATCTGTGATCTACCTGGCCGGCGGCTGTTTTTGGGGCATGGAACGGCTGATGCAGTCCATCCCCGGGGTGCTGGACGCCCAGAGCGGCTACGCCAACGGCACCGGCGAGGCCGACGCCAACTACGCCGCCGTCTGCACCGGCGCCACCGGTTTCCGGGAGACGGTGCGGGTGGAGTACGACCCGGACCAGGTCAGCCTGGACGCGCTGCTGCTGGCCTACTTCTACGTCATCGACCCCACGGTGCAGGACCGGCAGGGCAACGACCGGGGCACCCAATACCAGACCGGCGTCTACTACACAAACGATTCCGCCCGGGAAACGGTGGAGCGGATCGCCGCCATCGAGCGGGGCCGCAGCGAAGCCTTTTTTGTGGAGATCGGCCCGCTTTTGAACTTCTACCCGGCCGAGGAATACCACCAGGACTACCTGGAGAAAAACCCGGGCGGCTACTGCCACATTCCCCTGGCGGAGATCGAGCTGTTCTCCCGGCTGCGGATCGACCCGGGCGACTACCAGAAGCCCGCCGCCGAGGCGGTGCGGGAAAAGCTGACGGCGGAACAGTACCGGGTGACCCAGGAGGGCGGCACCGAGATGCCCTTTGCCAACGAGTTCTGGAATCAGTTTGAAACGGGCATCTATGTGGACGTGGTCAGCGGCGAACCGCTCTTCTCCTCCGCCGACAAGTTCGCCAGCGGCTGCGGCTGGCCGGCCTTTACCAAGCCCATCGAGGCGCCGGCGGTGGTGGAACGGCCGGACGACAGCCACGGGATGCACCGCATCGAGGTGCGCAGCCGCGCCGGCGACTCCCACCTGGGCCATGTGTTTACCGACGACCCGGACTCCCCCAACGGGGTGCGCTACTGCATCAACAGCGCGGCGCTGCGGTTTGTGCCCCTCGAGAAGATGGAGGCCGAGGGCTACGGCTATCTGCTGGACCTGTTTTCGGACTGAGCGCAGTGAAAAAGCGCGGAGCGTAACGCTCCGCGCTTTTTCTTTTGTATCGGTATGTTCCGGCCGTCATTCCTCCACCGTGCAGCTGCCCAGCTTCGGATCCCGCGCCGTCACCGTGCATTTCCCGGTGTCGGGATCGGTCCCGGTCCGGTACTCCTCCGGGCCCAGCTTGCGGGTCTCCGCGATGCCGTTCAGGTTGCTGTCGGTGTAGCAGGTGACCTCCAGCTTGCCGTCGGCGGTGCGCCGGGCCTCGATGCCCGGCCGGTGCAGCTTCATCTCGGCGGTGGCGGTGGTCTTGTACGGCTGCCCGTCCGGCTCCATGGCCCAGGCCACCACCGTGATGAACAGTTCCGCGTGGGGTGTGCGCATCGGCGCGCCGGTCAGCCCCAGCACCAGGGTCCGGTCGCCGCCGGCCCCGGCCACCGTGGGCGCCACCGCCCGCAGCCCCTGCGGGCAGATCACGGTGGGAATGAAGTGCCAGTCCAGATCCTCGCCCCCGTCCAGGCTCAGCGGAATGCCCACCGCCGTGACCGATCCGGCGTTCCACAGTTTCTTCATGTTGAAGAACTGGGGGATGCGGGTCAGCAGCGCGTTGGACGCGTTGGCCTTGAACTGGTTCCAGAAGTTGCGGCGCCGGCCGCCCTGGCCGCGGGTCTGGATCACCACCCCTTTGATAAAGCTGTTGAGCAGCACCAGCAGCAGGGTCTTGCCCACGATGCCGCCCAGCGTGCTGCCCTCCATTCCGTTCAGCGCGCCGGTCAGAAAATACAGCGGCCACAGGATCGCCATCTGCACCCCGGCGGAGCGCACCCAGCCCAACACCTCCACAGCACCGCCATGACCGCCGTGGGCGCCAGCGAGCGCACCACCGCCTGGCGGACCCGCTGCATGCGGGTCTGCTCCTGAATCTGTGAGTTCACGTTTTTCTTTCCCTCTTCCCTGTTTTTCACAGCCCGGACAGCGCGTTGGCGCCGCTTTGTCCGGGCCGCCGATTCTTCCTCTTCTTTTCGGTTCCTTGATCGCCCCGGTCCGGTCGGTTTTACCAGGGGGTCAGTTCCAGGTACAACTCCTTGTACTGGCGGGCGGAATTCTGCCAGGACACGTCCTTGGCCATATCCCGCTGCACCACCTCGTCCCAGTGGTAGCGGCTGGTGAAATACTCGG
>CALXIA010000041.1 GCA_944388245.1 uncultured Gemmiger sp.
GGCCCCCACCAGGATCACCGCCGGGGCCTCGACCCCGGCGGCCCGGGTGCGGGTGGCGATGTCGCGCAATCTGCCCCGCACCGCGGCGGGATGAGGCGCGTTGCCCCCGCTGACCACCGCTGCCGGGGTATCGGCCGGTTTGCCCGCTGCCATCAGCCGGGCGGCGATGGTCTCCAGCGCGCCCAGCCCCATCAGGAACACCAGGGTGCCGTTCAGCCGGGCCAGGGCGTCAAAGTCCTCCGGCAGACCGTCCGGCCCGGCGGCGGTGTGGCCGGTGATCACATGAAAGCTGCGGGCGGTATTCCGGTGGGTGACCGGGATGCCCGCCGCCCCCGGCACCGCGATGGCGGAGGAGATGCCGGGCACCACCCGGCAGGGCACCCCCGCCTGATGCAGGGCCAGAAACTCCTCCCCGCCCCGGCCGAACACAAAGGGGTCGCCCCCTTTGAGCCGCACCACCTGTTTGCCGCTCTGGCCCAGCCGGACCAGCAGCTCGTTGATCGCAGGCTGGGGCATGGAGTGGCGGCCCGCCCGCTTGCCGGCGCAGTACCGTTCGGCGGTCAGCGGGACCTGGGCCAGCAGAGCCGGGTCGATGAGATCGTCGTAGACCACCGCCTCGCAGGTCTGCAAAAGGCGCAGCCCCCGCAGGGTGATCAGATCGGCGGCGCCGCAGCCCGCCCCCACCAGATAGACGCAGCCGGTTTCAGACATGGGTGATTTCCTCCTGTTTCGCTTGATCCAGCAGGGCGGCGAACTCCCCGTCGGTGAGGGGCCGCCCCTTTTCCATACATGCATCAAACAGCCGGGCTAACAGCGCCGCGCGGATGCTCTCGCGGCCCAGCGCCGCCTTGACCGGCCCCCGGCAGGCCGCCAGCCAGGTGAGGATGGGGCCGAACTCCGCCCCGGGCAAAGCGGCCTCCACCCGGCGCTTCACGTACACCGCCGCGTCCGGGCTGGCCCCGCCGGTGCTGATCCCCACCGTGAGCGGCCCGCTTTGGGCCAGGGCGGGGAACAAGAAGCTGCCCGCCCGCGGGTCGTCCACCACGTTTACCGGGATGCGCCGGGCCCGGCAGACCGCGGCGATGCGCCGGTTCATCTCCGTGTTGTCGGTGGCGGCGATGACCAGCGTCTGCCCCCGCAGGTCGGCCGGGCGCACCCGGCGGCGCACAAACCGCACCCCGGGCACAGTCGCCAGATCCGGGCAGACTTCCGGGGCCACCACCGTGACGCGGGGGCCGAAGGGCAGCAGCTTTTTCACCTTGCGCAGCGCCACCTTGCCGCCGCCCGCCACCAGGCAGGGGCGGCCCTCCAGCTCGATAAACAGCGGGAAACAGCCCATGTATATGCCTCCTTACTCGCAGAAATACTGCCAGCTGCCGTCCATCTCCACACGGCGCACCCGCACGCCAAACGCTGTGTCCAGCGCGCCGCTCTCGTAGACCCGGTCAGGGGTGTCGGTCATCCGCAGCGCGCCGTCCGCCAGCAGCACCACCGTGTCGGCATTGCGCAGCGCCAGACACAGATCGTGGCAAACCAGTGCCACCGCCTTGCCGCCGGCGGCCAGCCGCCGGGCGGTGGCCATGACCTCCAGCTGATGGCGCACGTCCAGCCAGGTGGTGGGCTCGTCCATAAAGATGGTGCCGGTGCGCTGGGCCAGAGCCATGGCCAGATAGACCTTCTGGCGCTGGCCGCCGCTGAGTTCCTGCATCAGGCAGCCCGCCAGATCGGACGCGCCGGCCTCCTGCATCGCCTCGGCCACCACCCGCTTATCCTCCGGCCGGTATCGCCGGGGAAAGGACAGATACGGGAACCGCCCATGCAGCACCATCCGGCGCGCCTCGATCTGGGGCACGCTGCGGCTCTGGGCCATGTAGGCCGCCTGCCGGGCCACCTGCACCGGGGCCAGCGATTGCAGCGGCACACCGTCGTAGAGCACCTGGCCCGCCAGCGGGGGCAGCAGGCCCAGAGCGGTCTTGAGCAGGGTGCTCTTGCCGCAGCCGTTGGGGCCCAGCAGCACCGTGACCTGCCCCGGCTGAAAGGTCAGGTCCACCCCCCGCAGCACCGGTTCGCCCCGGTAACCCACCGAGAGGCCGCGCAGTTCGATCATGAATGGGTCCCCCTTTTCTGAAACAGCAGCCACAAAAAGAACGGTCCGCCCGCCAGGGACAGCACGATGCCCACCGGCAGTTCAAAGGGCGCGAACACCAGCCGGGAGAGCAGATCGCAGAGGGTGAGCAGGGCCGCGCCGCACAGAGCGCACCCGGCCACCAGCCGCAGGCTGCCCCCGCCCAGCAGCCGACGCACGATATGGGGCACGATCAGCCCCACAAAGCCCAGCAGCCCCGCAAAGCTCACCGCCGCGCCCGCCAGCGCCGCCGCCAAAGCCAGCAGCACCGTGCGCACCGGCCGCACCCGCAGCCCCAGGCTGCGGGCCGTGTCGCTTCCCAGCGCCAGCAGGTCCATCTCGCTGGCCAGCAGCATGGCCAGCAGCACGCAGGCCAGGATCACCGCCCCGGCGGGCAGCAGCTTGCCCATATACAGGTTCGCCATGCCGCCGATGCGGAAATCGGAGTAGCCGATCAGCGCGTCCGGGTAGAGGGTGACCACCGCGTCCACCCCGGCGCTGAACATGCTGGACAGCGCTACCCCCGCCAGCACCAGGGTGATGCGGGAGGCGCCGGCCCGCTCGGCCAGCAGCAGGATGAACAGCACCCCGATAAAGGCGCCGAGAAAGGCCGCGAAGGGCACCGCTGTCAGCGCGCCGGGCAAAAGGGCGCTGCACAGCGCCACCCCCAGCCCCGCGCCGGAGTTGACCCCGATGGTGCTGGGGGCGGCCAGGGGGTTGGCCAGCACCGTCTGGATGATGCCGCCGCTCACCGCCAGCGCCGCGCCGGCCAGCACGCAGCCCACCGTGCGGGGCAGCCGCACAAAGGCCAGGATGGACGCGCCGTCCCCCTGCCCCCACAAGCCCTGCCACAGCTGCACCGGGGTGAGGGGCACCGGCCCCAGGCATAAACTCAGCACCGCCGCCAGCATGGCCGCTGCCCCCAGCAGGCCCAGCCGCGCGGCCACCCGGTTACGCTCCATACAACAGCTCCGCCAGCTGCTGGTAAGCCTCGCCCCACAGGGCGTTGGGCTTCACGTTGTAGAGCCGCTGGTCCATGTAGTAGACCCGGCCCTCCTTTACGGCGGTGAGCTGCTGCCAGGCGGGGTTGGACAGCACCGCCTCTTCCAGGCTCTTCTGGGGCTTGGTCGGGTCGGAGCCCTGCAGCACAATAAAGATGCAGTCCGGGTCGGCCTTGAGGATCACCTCCATGGACAGGTTTTCCAGCAGGCTGGTCTCGCTGTCGGCAATGTTGGTGCAGCCCAGGTCGGCCAGCATCTCGCCCAGCACGGTATTTTCGCTGTTTTTGACCTTGCAGCTGCTGCCGGAAGCCCGCAGATACAACACCGAGGGGCCTTCCTTGCCCGCGGCCAGGGCGCGGGCGTCGTCGATCTGCTGCTGCACAGCGGTGCCGTTTTCCTCGTACAGGTCGGCCCGGCCGGTGAGCTGGGTGCAGATCTTGAGCATCGCCAGATAATCCTCAAAGCTGCTCACGTCAAAATAGGCCACCGGGATCCCCATGGCCTCCAGGGTGGGCAGCAGTTCCACATCGGCGGCGGTCTTGGTGCTGCCCAGCACAAAGTCCGGCTTGACCGACAGCAGCGCCTCCAGGTTGGGCTCGGTGGTTGCGCCCAGGTTGACCACCGTGTCCGGCAGATCCAGGCTGAACTGGGTCCAGGTGTCGTCCGCGGCGGCGGCCAGTGTGTCGGTGCCGCCCGCCAGGCACCACACGTCGGCAAAGCTGCCGATCAAAGCCGCCGCCCGCTGGGGCGTGCCGGTGACGGTGACGGTGCGGTTCATCGCGTCGGTAAAGGTGACCGGCGCAGGTCCGGAAGAGGCCGCCGGGGCGGAAGAATCGGCGGAGGGGCCCGCGGCGCAGCCGGCAAGGGGCAAAGCGGCGCAGGCAAGCGCCAGGATCAGGGCCAGGATACGGTGTTTCATAGGGTGCTCCTTATAGGTATCAGGTTCAGCCCTGCCAGCCGCGGGCGGCCGGGTCCAGGGCGTTGACGGCGGAATACAGCAGGGCGTTGCAGATGGCGGCAGCCACTCCACTGCCCCCTTTGCGGCCCATAGCCACAATGGCGGGCACGCCGGCTTCGCGGCAGGCGGCCAGGATGCGCTCCTTGCTCTCCACCACATTCACAAAGCCCACCGGCGCCCCGATCACCAGAGCCGGGCGGGCGCCGGCGCGGATGTGTTCCTCCAGCCGCAGCAGGGCGGTGGGGGCGTTGCCCACCGCCAGCACCGCGCCGGGGTATTCGGCCACCGCCTTGTCCATGGCGGCCACCGCCCGGGTGGTGTGGTTGCAGGCGGCCGCGGCGGCCACCGCCTCGTCCCCCATAAAGCAGAGCGCCTGCCCGCCCAGTTTGGCCAGGCTGGGCTTGCTCACCCCGGCCTGGGCCATGCGGGTGTCGGTGACAATGGCGGCGCCGGCTTTCAGCGCTTCGATGCCCCGGGCCACCGCTCCGGGGGTGAAGCGCAGGTTCTCCGCATAGTCAAAATCCGCGGTGGTGTGGATCACGCGCCAGACCACCGGGGCCACATCCTCCGGCATCTGGACGCCCCGCTGGGCCAGTTCGGCCTGGATGATGGCCATGCTGGTGCGCTCGATGTCGGCAGGCAAGGTATGCTGCATGGAAACTCCTTCTTTCCTTGGAAATCATTGGTTGTCCAGAATACGGTAGACCGCCTTCATATCCAGCGCGGCGCGCACCGCGCCGGCCAGCCGGTCGTACTGCCGCTCCTTGTAGGCGGCGTGGCTCTCGGTGCGCACAGCGTCGGCCGGCAGCCCCCGCCGCGCCAGCAGCCAGGCGGCCAGCTTGTCGGTGAGCTCACCGGTATCGAACAGCCCGTGCAGATAGGTGCCGAACACCAGGTCCCGGGCCGCCCCTTCCGGCCGGCCGTCCGCCAGGGTGGCAAAGGGCGCGGCGCCGCCGGTATCGGTGCGGCCCATGTGGATCTCATAGGCATCCAGCCCAGCCCCGGCCAGCGGCCCGGCAACAGTGCGGCCACTCACCCGGGTGCGGGTCTTCTGGCCGGTGAACCGGGTCACGCAGGGCAAAAGGCCCAGCCCCGGCTGGCTGCCCTGCTGCTCCACCCCGTCCGGGTCGTCCAGACGCAGCCCCAGCATCTGGTACCCGCCGCAGACCCCCAGCACCGGCTGGCCGGCGGCGGCCAGCTTCTGCACCGCAGCGGCAAAGCCGCTCTGGCGCAGCCAGACCAGGTCCCCCATGGTGTTTTTGGTGCCTGGCAGCACGGTCAGGTCCGGCTGGCCCAGTTCCTCCGGCCGCTGCACATACCGAACTCCCAGTGCCGGATGGCTCTCCAGGGGGGAGAAGTCGGTAAAATTGGCGATGTGGGGCAGCCGGATCACCGCCACGTCCAGCGGCCGGTGGGCCCGGTGTTCCTCCAGCCGGGGGGCCAGGCTGTCCTCGTCGTCGATGTCCACGCGGGTGTAGGGCACCACCCCCAGCACCGGCACCCCGGTGAGCTGCCGCAGCTGGTCCAGGCCCGGGGTCAACAGACTCACCTCCCCCCGGAACTTGTTGATGAGCAGGCCCTTGACCCGCTGCCGGTCCTCCGGCTCCAGCAGGGCCACCGTGCCGTACAGCTGGGCGAATACCCCGCCCCGGTCGATGTCCCCGGCCAGCAGCACCGGCGCGTCCACCAGACGGGCCAGGCCCATGTTCACGATATCCCCTTTCAGGTTGATCTCGGCCGGGCTGCCCGCCCCCTCGATCACCAGAATATCGTTTTCCGCGGCCAGGGAGTTGTAGGCGGCCAGGATCTCCGGCACCAGGCTCTCCCGCATCCGGAAATACCGGGCCGCGTCGTACTGGCCCCGCACCTCCCCGTTCACGATCAGCTGGCTGCCGGTGTCGCTGGAGGGCTTGAGCAGGATGGGGTTCATCCGCACGTCCGGCTCCCGGCCCGCGGCCTCGGCCTGAGCCACCTGGGCCCGGCCCATCTCCAGGCCGTCCCGGGTAATGTAGCTGTTCAGGGCCATGTTCTGGCTTTTGAACGGGGCCACCCGCCAGCCGTCCTGCCGGAAGATCCGGCACAGGGCGGTGACCAGCAGGCTTTTGCCCGCGCCGGACATGGTGCCCTGCACCATGATGCATCGCGCCATCCTCACAGCACCTCCTTCATCGCCTGCAAAAAGGCGTCGTTTTCCTCTTTTGTGCGCACCGCGGCCCGGTACCAGCCGGGGCAAAGGCCGGGATAGTTGGCGCAATCCCGCAGCAGCACCCCTTTGTCCCGCAATCGGGCGGCCAGATCCGGCTCCGGGCGGTGAAACAGCAGATAGTTGGCCTCCCCGGGCACCACCCGGCAGCCCAGCGCCGCCAGACCCGCCGCAAGCCGGGGCCGCTGCTCCGCCACCAGGGCGTGCAGACGGGCGCTGTAGCCCGTTTCCCGCAAAGCGGCCAGCCCGGCCGCCTGCGCCTCCATGGACACCGCCCAGGGCTGGCCGCAGGCGCGCATCCGCTCCAGCAGTTCCGTGTCGGCGCAGAGGGCGTAGCCCAGCCGCACCCCGGCCATGCCGTACCATTTGGTGAAAGCGTTCAGGATCATGAGGCCCGGGTGGCCGGCCAGTTCCCCGCGCAGGGTGTGGGCCGCCGGGTCGGCCAGAAACTCGTTGAAGCACTCGTCCACCACAAGCCTTGCCCCCGCCGCCTCGCAGGCGGCTAAAATCCGCTTCAGCAGCGGCCGGGAGGTGGTGCGGCCTGTGGGATTGTTGGGCTCGCACAGGAACACCAGTTCCACCCCGGGGCGGATGGCGGCGAGAAAATCTTCGGTCAGGAGAAAGTCGTTCTCCTGGCGCAGGGCATACCGCTGCACCCGGCAATCGGTGAGGGCCAGCGCCTGTTCATACTCGGCAAAGGTGGGGGCGGTGACCAGCGCCGCTTTGGGCCGCACCGCCAGCACCAGCCGGAAGATCAGGTCCGCCGCGCCGGCCCCGCACAGGATGCGTTCCGCCGGCTGGCCCAGGTGTTCGGCCAGGCCGGCCCGCAGCGCCCGGCAGAGCGGGTCCGGGTAGAGGTGCGCGTTTTCCAGCGACCGGACCATCGCCCGGCGCACCCCGTCGGGCAGGCCCAGCGGGCTCACATTGGCGGAAAAATCCAGCGGCATCCCACCGTACCGGGCTTTGTAACCGGCCCAGTCCCCTCCATGGATCAGCGGCATCCTCTCTCCCCCCTTACAGAATCCAGACAATCGCAAATCGCGCCGCCGCCAGCAGTATCACAGCCAGAAACCCCGCCGCGTAGAGCATCCGCCCGGCCCGGGCGATGTCCGCCGGCTCGATGGGGCGAAGATCGTCCCCGATGGTGGGCTTTTCGTACCGCTTGCCGAAATAGTAGGCCGGGCCGGCCAGCTGCACCCCCAGCGCCCCGGCCATGGCGGCCTCGGTCTGGGCCGAGTTGGGGCTGGCGTGGCAGCGCCGGTCCCGCCGCCAGATGCGAAAGGCCCCCGCCGCCGACTGCCCGGTCAGGGCGGCCGCCACAACCAGCAGCAGCGCCGCCAGGCGGGCGGGCAGGTAGTTGGCCGCGTCGTCCAGCCGGGCGGCCGCCCGGCCGAAGTACAGATACCGGTCGTTTTTGTAGCCCACCATGCTGTCCATGGTGTTGATGGATTTGTAGCACAGCGCCAGCGGCGCGCCGCCCAGGAACATGTACAGCATCGGGGCCATGACCCCGTCGGCAAAGTTCTCGGCCACCGTTTCCACCGCGGCTTTGGTCACCCCGGCACCGGTGAGGGCGGCGGTGTCCCGCCCCACAATGCGGCCCACCGCCTTGCGGGCGGCGTCCAGTGTATCTCCCGTGAGGGCCCGCTGCACGTTGCGGCTCTCGTCCCGCAAGCCGCGCATGGCCAGCGCCTGCCAGCACCAGACCGTTTGCAGCACAAAGCCCAGCGCCGGGTGCACCCGGCCGCAGAGCCAGACCGCCAGGCCGGTAAAGGCCAGGGTGCCCAGCGGCAGCGCCGCCGCCAGCACACAGCCCGCCGTCAGTTCCCCTTTCGGGGTGGCGGGGAAGGCCCGGCGCAAGGCGGTTTCCAGCCGGGCGATGCACCGGCCCATGAACACCACCGGATGGGGCATCCAGGCCGGGTCGCCCAGCGCCATGTCCAGCACAAAGCCGCACACAGCGGCCAGCAGCACGGTCATCGGGGTTCCTCCTTTGTGTAGCGCACTTCCTGCAAAAGGCGCAGGGCATGGCGGGCGGGCCAGTCCGCCGCGTCCAGCAGATACCCCGCCCCGTTGCCGGAGCACCACTCGTAATAGTCCCGCCGGGGCTCGGCATACCGCTCCAGTACCGCCATCTGGGTGCCCCCGTGGGCCATGATGACCAGCTCAGGCTTTCCCGCGGCCAGGGCCTCGTCCAGCAGCCGGGCAAAGGCGGCACAGGTCCGGTCCGAGAACTCGTCCCGGCTCTCGCCCCCGGGGCAGCGGCCCCGGCAGTCCTCCCCCACCCAGGCCCGGTACTCCGGGTCCCGCTCCATCTCGATGTAGTTGCGGCCCTCAAAGATGCCAAAACACATCTCCCGCAGGTCCTTCACCGGCACAAGGCGGGAGTGAGGAAACAGGATGCGGGCGCTCTCCACCGCCCGGCTCAAGGGGGAGACATATACGGTTTCCGGGTCCCAGCCGGCATAGCGCAGGGCGTCCCGGCCCTCCGGGCACAGGGGGATATCCCGGGTGCCCTGGTACTTTTTCACCGCGTTGTAGGCGGTGAGACCGTGGCGCAGCAGATAGACCTTCATCGGGGCAGCTCTCCTTTCAGCGCCAGGGGCAGGCCGCAGAACACCCGCACCACCCGGTCGGCCCGCGCCGCCAGCAGGCAGGCCAGACGGCCCGCGGCCTCCCGGGCGGCCCGCTCGGCCGGGTCGGCGGGCACCACCCCGGCGCCCACCTCGGTGGCGATGACCACCTCGTACCGGGCCAGCCGGTCGGCCAAAGCCGGCAGGTCGGGGGCGTCGGCCGCCAGTTCCTGCACGTCCCAGACGGCGCGGGCGGGCAGTCCCTGCTCGGAACAGCCCAGAAGTTTTCGGGCCCAGGCCCGTTTGCCGCTGTACAGCGGCCCTGTGACGAAGATCATACAAACCTCCCCGCGATCAGCTGCCCGGCGGCCAGCGCCGCCAGCATCCAGAGTTCCGCCCGCTGCACGAACCATCCGGCCAGATCGCCGGACAACCCGCCGAACCGGCGGCAGATATCGAACCGGTACTGGGCAAAGGTGGCCAGCACCGCCAGGGCCATGGCTGCGCCGATGGCCCCGTAGGCGGCCGCCATGCCCAGCGCCGCCGCCCCGGCCAGCACCGTGAGCAGCCGGCGGCAGCGGACCTTGTCCGCCCCGGTGGCGAAGGTGTGGGCCAGGCCGGTGTTCTTGGACAGCGGAAAGGCCGTGATCGCCCAGCCGGACAGCGCCCGTTCCAGCACAAAGCCCAGGGTCATGGCCAGCACCGCCCGCGGGGTGGGGTCCACCCCTGCGCAGAGGGCCAGATAGGCGGTAAAGTAGACGCACAGCCGGATCACCGCGAAGGCCCCGCAGCGGGGGTCAGCGAGAATTTCCCGCTTTTTTTCCGGCTCGGCGCAGCTGGCCAGGGCGTCGCTGGTGTCGGCGTAGCCGTCCAGGTGGATGCCGCCGGTGATGAGCACCGGGGCCAGGCACAGGCCCCCCGCCCGCAGCAGCGGCGGAAAAGCCAGCGCCCCCGCCAGCCAGGCCCAGACGGCCCAGGCCAGCCCGCAGACCAGCCCGATCAGCGGGAAGGCCGCCAGAGCGTAGCGCATGTTCCGCGCGTTCCACTCCGGCTGGGGCACCGGGATGGCGGAGAACATGGCAAAGGCCACCGCCACCGTGGCAAGCACCGTCATACTGCCCCCTCGCTTTCCCGTTTATACCAGACCGGCAGCCCGCAGACCACCTCGCACACCTCGTCCGCCCGGGCGGCCAGCGCCCGGTTGACCCGGGCCAGCAGCCGCAGATAGGTGTCGGTGTCGCCGGCGTACCGGTTGCCGCCGCTGAACACCTCACCGGTGACGATCACCAGCCGGGCCGAGGCGGAGAGGATTTTCTCCACCCCGGCCAGGATGGAGGTCCCGGCCGCCTCGGGGCTGCCCGCGCCGTTCGGGCTGAACAATTCGTTGGCGGCCAGGTTGGTCATACATTCCAGCAGCACCGCCCCGCCGGGCGGGACCAGCGCGCCGGGCAGGTCCACCGGGCACTCCACCGTGGAAAAGCCCTTTGTGGCCCGCATGGCCCGGTGCCGGGCCACCCGGGCGCGGCACTCCTCGTCAAAGATCTCCATGGTGGCGATGTAGCAGCGGGGCAGCGGACCGGATTCCAGGATCAGCCGCTCGGCAAACTCGCTCTTGCCGCTGGCCGCGCCCCCCGCCACCAGGGTAAACCGGCCGCTCATCCTGCCTCGTCCTCGCCGCCCAGGGGCACATAGGCCTCGATGCCGCTCTCGGCAAAGGTATAGCAGCCCCCGTAGACGGCCAGGGCCATGTCCAGCAGGGGCATGGCGGCCACCGCGCCGGTGCCCTCGCCCAGCCGCATTTCGGCGGTGATGAGCGGTTTTTTGCCCAGCGCCGCCAGCAGCAGCGCCCCGGCAGGCTCGGCGGACACATGGCTGGCCAGAATGGCCTTGGCCGCGGCGGGGCACAGCCGCACCGCCAGCAGGGCGGCCACCGCGCTGATGACCCCGTCCGCCAGCACCGGCACCCCATACAGCGCCCCGCCCAGGAAAGCCCCGCACATACCCGCGATGTCAAAACCGCCCACCGCCGCCAGAACCCCCAGCGGGTCGGCGGGATCGGGGGCGTTGAGGGTCAGGGCTTTGGCGATGGCGGCCTTTTTGCGGCGCAGACCCTCGTCCGAAAGGCCCGCGCCCCGGCCGGTCATGGTCTCCACCGGCTGGCCCAGCAGCACGCAGGCCACCGCGCTGGCGGTGGTGGTGTTGCCGATGCCCATTTCCCCGGTGGCCAGCAGCCGCACCCCGGCCTCTTTGCGCTGGCGCACCAGTTCCATGCCGGCCAGGATGGCCCGGGCGGCCTGTTCCCGGCTCATGGCCGGGCCCTGGGTGATATCGGCGGTGCCGTTGGCGATCCGCCGGTCCAGTACGCCGGGGGTGGGGGGCAGGTCCTCCACCCCCATGTCCACCGGCACCACGCCGCACCGGGCGGCGGCGGCCATCTGGCAGACCGAGGTCTTATGGGCCGCCAGGTTGCGGGTGACGATGCGGGTGACCGAGCTGTCGCTCTGGGACACCCCCTGGGCCACCACCCCGTTGTCGGCGCAGAAGACCAGCACCTCCCGGGGCTCGAGCGCGATGTCGGCGCTGCCGGTGAGGGCGGCGATGTCCTCCAGCGCGGTCTCCAGCAGCCCCAGGCTGCCCAGCGGTTTCGCGCAGGCGGCCCAGCGGCGGGCCGCTTCGGCGCGGGCGGCTTCATCCGCCGGGCCGATCCCGGCCAGCAGCCCGGCCAGACGATCCTGCTCTTTGGTTTCCATCCTCGATTCCCCCTCGATCTTTACAGTGTTCCGGCCCACTGCCGGGC
Source organism: uncultured Gemmiger sp. (assembly GCA_944388245.1). GTDB lineage: Bacteria > Bacillota > Clostridia > Oscillospirales > Ruminococcaceae > Gemmiger_A. The sequence goes on from CALXIA010000041.1 coordinate 11,658, forward strand.
GGCGTTCACAAAGCGGGCGGCCATGCCGGGCGTGCCCGCCATATACAGATGGCCGAAGGCCGCGTACAACCCGGGGCGGGAAAAGCCACATCCCCAGCTTCGGCCGGTCACCGGCTTGCGGGCGGTGAAGTCCGCGCCGCAGGCGGTGCTGTCCCAATGGTGAAATTCATGGATGGGGGCGCTTTGCCCCGCGTCCAGCAACAGGCCGGAGGTCTCGGCGGTGAGGCGGGCGTAACCGAACCGCACCAGCCGCCCCTTTTTGTACCCGGCCCCGGGCAGCGCGCCGGCCATGGGCCAGTGCTGCCCCTCCCCGTCCTCCAGGCTTTTGCCCAGATAGAGAAAACCCCCGCACTCGGCCACGGTGGGCATCCCCCGCTCCACCGCCCGGGCCACCGCCCGGCGCATGGGCACGTTCAGGGCCAGGGCCGCCGCGTGCAGTTCCGGATAGCCGCCGGGCAGATAGAGCCCGGCCGCCCCGGCGGGCAGGTCTTTGTCCCGCAGCGGGCTGAAAAAGGCCAGGTCCGCGCCGGCGTTTTTCAGTTCGTCCAGCGTTTCTTCGTAGCAAAAGCAGAACGCCTCGTCCCGGGCCACCGCCAGCCGCACCGGCGCTTCGGGCCGGGGAACCGGCGGGGCGGGCACTATGTCCGGGCGCTGGCAGACGGCCAGAAAGGCGGGCCAGTCCAGCGTTTTGCCCAGCTGCTCGGCCAGCGCGTCGATGCGCCCGGTCAGGTCCCGCACCTCGGCAGCGGTGTAAAGGCCCAGATGCCGGCTGGGGAACCGGGCTTCGGGCATGGGCGGCAGCCAGCCCAGCACCGGCAGGCCGGTCTCCCGCCGGATGACCGGCGTCAGCACCGCCGCCATGGAGGGGCTGCACTCGTTGAGCAGCACCCCGGCGATCTGGCTGGGGGTGCGGAAGGTTTGCAGCCCCCGGATCAACGCCGCCAGCGTCAGGCAGGAGCCGCCGGGCCGCACGACCAGCAGCACCGGCAGGTCCAGCGTGCGGGCCAGGTGCCAGGCCCCGGCCTCGGGGGTGGAGCCGCCCACCCCGTCGTAGAAGCCCATGGCCCCCTCCGCCACCGCGGCCCCGTGGCCGGCGGCATAGCGGGCGTAGAGGGCGCGCACGGTGGCTTCCTCCGACAAAAACAGGTCCAGGTTGTGGCTGGGCACCCCCAGCACCGACCGGTGGAACATGGGGTCGATGTAGTCCGGCCCGCACTTGAAGGCGCAGGGGGCAAGGCCCCGTTTGGCCAGCAGGGCCAGCAGCGCGCAGGTCAGGGTGGTCTTGCCGCTGCCCGAGGCGGGCGCGGCCAGCAGGCAGCCGATCATGGGCAGTTTGCCGCGACCAGGGTGATCGGGTTCGCGGCCTCCATGAGATGCAGCCCCGCCACGGCGCGGGACCGGCTGACGGCGATCTGCACCGCCTGCGCCGCCAGGCCCCGGGCCGCGAAGGCGGCCAGGGCAGCGGCCAGCGTTTCCGGCGCGATGGCGGAGACACAGATCCGGGCGGCGGGGTTCTTTTCCAGCGCGGCGGCCAGGATGGCGGCCATATTGCCCTTGGTGCCGCCCACGAACACCGCGTCCGGGGCGGGCAGGTCCGCCAGGGCGGCGGGGGCCAGCCCTTCCCGCAGATGCAGGTTCCAGGTGCCGAACCGCCGCCGGTTCAGCCGGATCAGGTCACAGGCGGCGGGGTTCTGTTCAATTGCCCAGACCGCGCCGCCCCGGGCGGCCAGCGCCAGTTCAATGCTGACGCTGCCGGTGCCCGCGCCCACGTCCCAGCAGGTCTCGCTGGGCTGCACGCGCAGCCGGCTCATGGCCGCGGCCCGCACCTCCCGCTTGGTCATGGGCACCCTGCCCCGGCAGAACAGTTCGTCCGGCACGCCGGGGCCGGTTATGCCGGGGCGCGGGGCAGCCTCGGCCAGCAGCACGCTCAGCCCGTCAAAGGATTGGTGTACGCAGTCAGCGGCGGTGGTATGGGTGATGCGCTCGCCGGGCAGGCCCAGCCGCTCCCCCACCGTGACCGGCAGGTCGGGCAGCCCCGCGTCCCGCAGGCGGGCGGCCACCCAGGCCGGGCCCTGGACCCCGCCGGTGAGGAAGAATACCGGGCGGCCATAGGCCAGTTCCGCCGTCGGGTCGCAGAGCACGCCGTGGGCGGACACCAGCCGCCAGTTCTGCCAGGGGCGGCCCAGCCGGGCGGCCAGCAGCTGCACGCTGGACACGCCGGGCAGCACCCGGGCGGGGATGTTTTCCTCCCGCAGCAGGGGCAACAGCCCCGCCGCGCCGGAGTAAAACCCGGTGTCCCCGCTGAGCACCACCCCGGCGCGCACGGCCCCTGCGGCCCGGGCGGCCAGCAGCGCGTCCCGCACGGCGGCGGGACGGGTGGCGGCGGTGCGCCGGGCGGCGCAGCCGGCGGGCAGCGCGGCCAGCAGCCGCTCGGCCCCCACCAGCCAGTCCGCCCCGGTCAGGGCCGCGGCGGCCTCGGCGGTGAGGGTCTCGGGCCCGCCCGCCCCCATGGCGATCAGATCGACCTGCATTGTATCATCTCCCTGCATCGTTCGCGCACCTCTTCGTAGGTATACTCCGGCCCGTCGGACGCCGGACGGCCCAGCACCACCAGCCGGGCGCCGGCGGCCCGGGCGGCCTGGGCCTTGTCGGCAAAGCCGCCTGCCTTGCCCCCGTCCTTGGTGACCAGCCAGGCGATGCGGTACTCCCGCAGCATGGCCTCGTTGAAGGCCCGGGAAAAGGGCCCCTGCAACGCCAGGATATGGCTGTGGGCCAGCCCCGCCGCCTCGCAGGCCGCCAGGCTGGCCGCCGTGGGCAGCACCCGGGCCCAGACCCGGCTTGCCAGTTCCCGGTAACAACCCACCGTGTTGGCCCCGGTGGCCAGCAGGATGTTGCCGGCCTGCCCCGCCAGGAACCGGGCGGCGGCCTGTGCATCCGGCAGCAGCACGATATCCTCCGGCAGTTCGCTTTGGGGCCGGGCCAGCCGCAGCCGCTGTATCCCGGCCTCCTCGCAGGCGGCGCGGATGTTGGCGCTGGCCGCCGCGGCATAGGGGTGGGTGGCGTCCACGCACAGGTCCTGCCCGGCGAGGGCCGCGGCCATGGCCGGGACCTCCATCCGCCCGGTGAGGACGGTGAGCCCTGGGATGCCCGCCAGTTCCTCCGCGCCCAGGGGGGTGGCCACGCTCACCGTGACCGACGCCCCCAGCGCCGCCAGGTCCGCCGCCAGCAGCCGCCCCTCGGTGGTGCCGCCAAACAGAAAAATCTTCATTCCTTCGTCTCGTAGCCCCGGGGGGTGACCATCGCGCCCCCCTGCCGGCGGGTGGCGGCGTTGCCGATGAAGACGGTGGTGAACATGTCCACCGCTTCCTCCCGCAGGGCCGCCAGGGTCATCACCCGGCTCTCCTGGCCGTCCCGGCCGATGTTGCGCACCCAGCCGCAGACGGTGTCCGGGCTTTTGCCCGCCGCCAGCAGGATGTCGCAGGCGCGGCGCAGATAGTCCGCCCGTTTGCGGGAGGAGGGGTTGTACAGGCAGATCACGAAATCCCCCTCCCCGGCACAGCGCAGCCGGGTCTCGATGGTAGGCCAGGGGGTAAGCAGGTCGGACAGGCTGATCACGCAGAAATCGTGCATGAGCGGCGCGCCCAGCACCGCCGCGCCGGCGGTGGCGGCGGTCACGCCCGGCACCACCTCCAGCTCCACGCCCGGAAACTCCCCGGCCATCTGGTACAGCGGGCCGGCCATGCCGTAGACCCCCGCGTCCCCACTGCAGACCATGGCCACGGTGCGCCCGGCGGCGGCGGTCTCCAGCGCCCAGCGGCACCGCTCCCGCTCCCGGGTCATGGGGGTGGTATACACCTCTTTGTCCGGGTAGAGGGGCCGCACCAGATCGATGTATACGGTGTAGCCGCAGAGCACGTCCGCCTGTTCCATGGCGGCCCGGGCCGCCGCGGTCATTCCCTCCGGGCCGCCGGGGCCCAGGCCTACAATATACAGTTTATTCATCCTGCCACCGCCAATCCGGGGCAAAGGGCGCCAGGGCCAGTGCCATGGTCACGCCGTTGCCCGCCTGTTTTTGAAGAGAGAGTTTGCCGCCCGCGGCCAGCACGGCGGCCCGCTCGCAGACGTTGTCCACGCCGGTGACCCGGCGCACGAATTCCGAGGGGGTGAACTCCCCCGGCGCGTTTTGCAGCTGACCGGCCGAAAATACGGTCAGCGGCCAGCCGTGGGCCCGGCAGAACTCGGCCAGACCCGGCTCGTTCTGTTTCAGGTCGATGGTAGCCACCTGCCGGATGGCAGCGGCGCACACGTCCCCCGCCGCCAGCAGGGCATCCAAAGCCTGTTCCAGCGATTCCCGGGGCGTGCCCTTGCGGCAGCCCACCCCCAGCACGGCGATGGGCGGCACCAGCCGCAGCGCGCCGGTATCCGCGCCGGAGAGGTTCAGGGACACGTCCGCGCCGCTCTCCTCCCCGGTCAGGGTCACCCCCTCGGGGGGCGTGCCGGCCACGGGCCAGCGGCTGGCCACGGTCACCGTTTTGCCGGCCAGCAGTTTGCCGGAAACGGTGCGGATGCGCGGCACGTCCAGCAGCCGGAACCCCTGCACCCGGGCCCACTCGTCCACCGCGAACCGGCCGTTCACATCGGTGGCGGTGGTGATGACCGGGGTGCCGCCGCAGACGGCGGCGATGCGCCGGGCCAGCCGGTTGGCCCCGCCCAGGTGGCCGCTGGCCAGCGGGATGGCGAACCGCCCCGCCTCGTCCACCGCCACCACCGCCGGGTCGGTGGCCTTGCTTTGCAGGTGGGGCGCGATGGCCCGCACCGCGATGCCTGTCGCCCCCACAAACACCAGCGCGTCGGCCTGGGCAAAGGCGTCGGCGGTCCAGCCGGCCAGGGTGACCGCGCCGCCGCAGCGGGCGGCCTCGCCCCCCAGGGCGGCGGCCAGCCGGGCCGCCAGCGCCTGGCCTTTATCGGTAAAGGCCAGCAGCCGGACGGTCATTTCGACGCCTCCCGGAACCCGGTGGCAAAGCCCGGATCGTACAGGCGGCTGCGGTCGTAGCCTTTGCCCAGAAAATCCCCCACCAGCACCAGGGCGGTGTGGGTGATGTTATGGGCCTCGCCGGTCTCGGCCAGGCGGCCCAGCGGGCAGCGCAGCACCTTTTCCTCCGGCCAGCTGGCCTTGTAGACCAGGGCGGCGGGGGTGGTCTCGGTATAGGCGCCCTTGAGCAGTTCGGCCTGCAGCGCGGGCAGCATCCCCGCCGAGAGGAACACCACCATGGTGGCCCCGTGGGCGGCCAGGGCGGCGATGCTCTCCCGCTCGGGCACCGGGGTGCGCCCGGCCATCCGGGTGATGATGACCGACTGGCTCACCCCGGGCAGGGTGTACTCGGCCGAGAGGGCCGCCGCCGCCCCGCAGAAGCTGGACACGCCGGGGGTATCGTCATAGGGGATGTTTTCCGCGTCCAGCTGGTCCATCTGCTCCCGGATGGCCCCGTACAGGCAGGGGTCGCCGGTGTGCAGCCGCACTACATCCTCGCCCCGGGAATGGGCCTCCCGGATGACCGCCAGCACCTGTTCCAGGGTCATGCGGGCGCTATTGTAGACCGCGCACCCCTCCCGGCACAGGCCC
>CALXIA010000042.1 GCA_944388245.1 uncultured Gemmiger sp.
AGCGCCGTCGTCACTGGATTGCTGCTTGCTATGAACCTGCCGGCTTCGGTGCCGCTGTGGGTGGCCATGATCGGCTGCTTTTTTGCCATCGCGGTGGTGAAGCAGCTGTTCGGCGGAATCGGTCAAAACTTTGCAAATCCAGCCATCGCAGCGCGCGTTCTGCTGCTGATGTCTTTTTCCGGATACATGACAAATTTTAGCACGCCTCAATCCTATTTGGGAGTGGATACCGTCGCTTCGGCGACTCCGTTGGTACAGCTGGCAAATGGCGGCGATGTTCCAACCCTCCTTCAGATGTTTTTGGGCGTCAAGGCTTCCTGCGCGGTAGGCGAAGTCAGTGCGGCCGCGCTGCTGCTGGGCGCGGGCTCCGCCGTGGGATCCGCTGCGGAATCCGAGGTGGGCACCGAATTCGACGCGGCGTCCTCCCGCAGGATCCCGGCCAGCGGCGCGTACCAGTAGGACAGCGCCTGGCCGGACGCGCTCGCGGCCTGGGAAGAGGACGAGTCAGACAAGTTCTGCGCCGTCTTGTCCAGGCTCAGACTGACAATGTACCGGTTGGCGGCGTCGGCCACCGCTTTATAGGGGCTGACCGTTCCGTCGGCGTAATAGACATAGCCGGCCTCGTTCACATTTCCGCTCAGCGCGTACACCTGCGCGACGACCGGGATCTCGGTCTTGCTGGGATCGGCATAACTCACCGTATCGGTGGTGGTCGTCGCGCCGGAGCCGGAACCGGCCCCCACGCTGCCCGCGTTGCCGTAGCTGTTGTCCTCCGCGGCCTCGTTGACTTCGTCCGCCTGGACGATCTCTTCCTCGACCTTTTCAATGTCGACCTTGTATTCCTTCTTCTTTTCCACCGTCACGGTCTGTTCCTCGGGCATCTGGTACCCTTCGGCCGGGGCCAGCGACACAGTATAGTCGCCCGGGTCCAGTTCCTCGATCAGAACGGTGGCGGTATCCGGGTCAACGGGGTATTCCTCCGCGTTGCCCTCCTCATCGGTCACCACGGCCACAAACTCCACGCCCATAGCGGGGACCAGGTCCTCCTTCTCCCCCTTATCGGCGTCCGCCGCGGGAGAGGGCGAGGCGGTGGCGGAAGCCTCCGGTGAAGCCTCCGGATCCGGCTCTTCCTCCGGCTGTGGCGCGGGCATCAGCACCTCCAGGCCCAGATCCTGCTGCACGACCGTGGCGATCAGGGTCAGCGGGATATCCGGCGTGGGGGTGGGCGAAGGCGAAGCGGTGGGTTCCGCGGTGGCCGTCGCCGTGGGAGACGGGGACGCCACCGGCGCGGCGACCGGTTCCGGCGAAAGGGCCGTGGCGGCCGCATAGGCGATCCCGGTGCCGGTGCTGATCAGCAAAAGCCCCGCGCAGCAGACAGCCGCAGCCGCCTTGTACAGGGGCAGACGGGTCAGCCGGCTGCCGGAAAAATAGTGGGAAAAATCGTGTCGCATAGCAAGGCTCCTTATGTAAAACGCAAGAAATGTCACAGATAGTTATACTATAACACTCCCCCCGAAAAAAGCAAGGGATTTCCACATATTTCAGGGGTTTTCCGCAAGATTTGCCGGGCACCAGCGGGCCACCAGAAGATCCACGCAGGCGCCGTAGCTGCGCATGCCCAGTTCCTGGCCGTAACTTTGCAGGAACCCGGAGTAGGTGCTCTCGGCCGCGGTCTGCACCGGGCCCTCCATGGCGGCCCAGTAGGCGTTGTTCGCCGCCATGTCCCGCTGCGCGCTCTCGCACAGGCTGGCATACACCGGCGCCCACCGGTCCGGATCGGCCCCGTACAGCGCGTTGGACAGATGCAAAAACCCGAACAGCCAGCCCGAATAGGTGTATACCGGGTCGCCGCTGTCGGCACAGGCGGCCACCGCCACATAGTTGGCCTCCTGCTCGGGGGCCACCCCCCGCTGATGGGCAAGCTCATGGGCCACCGTGACCGGCAGGAACACCGCGGGGCAATCCACATTCAGGGTGGATTCACCGGTAAAGGGGAAGATGTACCCGGTAAACCCGGTCAGGCTCATAAGATAGGAATACCCCGCCGCTTTGGGGCTGCGCTGGGGCCCGGCCAGGCTGGGATACCGCCGGCTGACCCCGTCGTACAGCCCCTGGGCCCGGGCGAAGATCTCCCCGGTGCTCACCGCGAACACGCCCGTTTCGTCCCGGGGCACCTGGTCCGCCGTTTCGTTCGCCCGCTGGGCAAACCAGGCCGCCGTGGCGGCCAGCTGCTCCACCGACACCGGCTGCACCGGGATGCCTTCGGTCTCGGCAAAGCTGTCGGCATAATATTCCGCGCCCCACAGCAGGCACACGCCCACCCAGATCCAGACGCCGACCGCCGCCAGGATCGCCAACCGCCGGCCGGCCGCCAGCCACTGCCGCCGGGCAGCCCGCCGCACCGCACCGGCCAGCACCGCCAGCGCCGCCAGCACCCCCAGGGTGATGAGCAGTTCCGCCCCGCTTACCGGCAGCGGATCCAGCACGGCGCTCACCGCCTGCCGCACCGGGTGGCTGAAGCCGGTCACCAGCCCGTTCATCACCGCCCGCCGGCCGCTTATCCCCCAGAAAACGCCCAACGCCGCCGCGCCGGCGGCCAGCGCCGCCAGCGGCCCGGCCAGCCGCCCCAGCACACGCCTGCTTGTTCCCATCCGTTCTCTCCCCTTTTTTCGTCCTTTTCTTTCAGTATAATGGCCCGACGCCGCGCGCCGCAAGCGGTTTGTGTGAAAAATGCGCAAAAGAATTGTTTGAACTTCAAATTTCCCTTGACTTTTCTTTCAGAGGCCATTACAATCAACTTGTTTGAACTTCAAACCGATTGAGACGAGGTGCTTTCATGACCCCGCAGGAACAACAGATCAACGCCTTTCTGGTGGACGTATTCCACGACGTGCTGCGCCTGGAGGAGGAAAGTCTGCGCCGGCTGGGGGGCAAGCGGTTGAGCGTGAGCGAGATGCACGTGCTGGAGGCGGTGCAGCAGCGGGGCGGATCAGACCTTCCCATGCGGCAGCTGGCCGCCGGGCTGGGGGTGACCGCCGGCACCCTGACCACCGCTGTGAAGACGCTGGAACGCAAGGGATACCTGGTGCGGCTTCGCCCGCTGCCTGACAAGCGCCGGGTGGTATTGCGGCTGACCGAACCGGCCCGGCGGGCCCTGGAGGCCCACGCCCGGTTTCACGAGGCGCTGGTGCGCCAGGTGAGCGCCCGGCTGACCGGCCCGGAACTGGACGCGCTGTGCCAGGCGCTGGCCCGGCTGCACAGCTTTTTCACCGAGCCACCCCCCGAGAGCTGACCTTTGTTCACATACCGGAAAATCTGAGAGGAGAACAAGCCCATGATCCGTATTCTGACCGATTCTTCCGCCGACATTCTGCCCGCCGAAGCCGCCCGCCTGGGGGTGGAGGTGGTGCCCCTGACCGTGACCTTTGAGGACGGCACGGTGCTGCGGGACGGCATTGACCAGACCCCTGACGAGTTCTACGCCAAGCTGGCGGCCTGCGACAAGCTGCCCACCACCAGCCAGCCCAGCCCGGACGCCTTCCTGCCATTTTTTGAGCAGGCCAAGGCGGCGGGCGACACCACCATCGCGATCCTGATCTCCGGGGCGCTGAGCGGCACCTTGCAGAGCGCCCGCATCGCGGCCCAGACCGCGGAGTACGAGGATATCCATCTGATCGACAGCCGCAACGCCACCCTGGGGCTGCGGCTGCTGGTGGAACTGGCGCTGAAGCTGCGGGATGAGGGGCACAGCGCCCCCCACATCGTGGAGGTTCTGGAAAAGACCAAAAGCCGGGTGCGGCTGCTGGCCATCGTGGACACCCTGAAATATCTTCACAAGGGGGGCCGGCTGCCCGCCGCGGCGGCCTTTGCCGGGGCGCTGCTGGGAATCAAACCGGTGGTGAGCGTGGTGGAGGGCAAGGTAGTGCTGGCCGGCAAGGCCCGGGGCCTGCCGGGCGCGTATGTGGCCCTGTTCAAGCTGATGGAGGAACAGGGCGGGCTGGACAGTTCCATGCCCTATGTTCTGGGCTATACCGCCCGCCGCAAAGGGGTCGAACCGCTGCACCGCTACCTGACCGCCAATCTGAAGCTGCCCGCCTGCCCGGTGTACCACATCGGGGTGGCGGTGGGCGCCCACGCCGGCCCGGGCGCCTGCGGCATCGCCTTCTTCGCCAAAGAGGCGGAGAACTGAACCAGCTTTCTTCTCTGCACACATACAAAGCCCGAGGGGGGCGCGTTCCATTTTGAACGCGCCCCCTCCGGGCTTTTGTTATACCGTTTGGATCCGCTGGCTCACCTGGGACACAAACTCCTGACGAGCCGCCGCATCCGGAAAGGCTTCGTTGGGGATCAGCTGAGCCTGCACCCCGCTGCGCAGCATCAGGTATATTCCTTTTTTGCCGGTCAGCACCCGGCGGAACAGGCTGTATTCCAGCAGGTTGTCCCCGCTTTCCCGGCGGATCAGCACCCCCTGCGGGGTCAGGGTCACGCTCTGGGGCCCCAGGAACAGGGCCATTTCCGGCCGGTTCACCTGCCGGCGCAGCATAGCCCGGCGCAGCGGCCGGGTCCGGGCGATGAACACCGCCGCCAGCATCAGCGCCAGGATCGCCGCCACCGGCGGCGTGGTCATCGCCAGCGGGATCAGGATCACCACCGCCAGGACCAGCGCCGCCAGCTGGGGCGCCAGATACCGCCAGTAGCCCCGGGTGCGCCGGGCCAGGCCGGACATCTCGTCCATCAGTTCCAGCAGCTGGGCCGCGTCCAGCGTAAAGCGGATCTGGGTCTCCCCTTCGGTCACCGCCGGCGGGACCGGTTCCCCCAGTTCCTGCTGCCGGGCTGCGGCGGCCTGTTCTATGAGCCAGGCGCACCAGGCCGGGGCCGGGCAGTCGGCGCTGAAGGCCGACGCCGGCAGGTAATCGCACATGCCGGTGGAAAACTGCACGACCACGCCGCAGCCCTCCCCCAGTCTGGCCCACTGCAGATCCGCCAGCGGGATTCGGTTGACGGTGGCGCTGCCGGTCTGACGCAGATAGAACCCGTCCTCCACCAGCACCCGGCTGGTATCCCGGAACCGCGCCCCTTTCAGGCCGTTGAGTTTCTCCACCCGCATCTGGCGGCGGCGCAGGTTCCAGGGCGGCATCCGCCAGGCGATGACCGCCAGCAGCAGGATCTCGATCAGGGTGGTCATCCCCAGGCTCTGCAGCCGGACGGGGCTTTGCAGCGCGTCGGGCAGCTGCGCCAGAAAAGCCGCCATCACCACGATGGTAAAGATCACCGCTGTCAGGACCCGGGTCATCATCAGCTGCTTGTACAGCACCGTGCCCGGCATCCGCATCACAGCGTTCAGATACCGCTTGAATTCCTTTTTGCTCAGAACGAACTCTTTCGGCTGCATGGCCGTACCTCCGTTTGGCCTGTCCGGCCATTCTTTTTTACAATACGGACAAAATCGCCAAAATATTACATTTTTACAGATGAAACGCCCGCTGCACCGCCACCAGGATGCCGGCGCGGGTGGCGGTAAAGTTCAGCCCGCCCTGCAGATACGCGGTGTACGGCGGACGCAGCGGCCCGTCGCAGCTGAGTTCGATGCTGCTGCCCAGCGTGAAAGCGCCCGCCGCCATGACCACCGGGCTCTCGTAGCCGGGCATGGCGTAGGGTTCCGGGGCCACGAAGCTGTCCACCGGGCTGCCCGCCTGGATGCCCTGGCAGAAGGCCACCAGCGCCTCGGCGCTGCCGGTGTCCAGGCTGGTGATGATGTCGTTGCGGGGCTCGGTGTAGCGCGGAGTGGCCTTGCGGCCCAGCAGTTCCAGCAGGCAGCTGGCGTAGATGCTGCTCTTGAGGGCCTCGGCGGTGACCCCGGGGGCGTAGTACAGCCCCAGATACAGCTGCCGCAGGGTATCCAGGGTGCAGCCCAGTTCCCGCCCGGTGCCCGGCGCGGTGAGCCGATGGCCGCATTTTTCCACCAGATCGGCCCGGCCGGCGATATAACCGCCGGTGGGAGCGATGCCGCCGCCCGCGTTTTTGATCAGGCTGCCCACGATCAGGTCCGCCCCCACCGCGGTGGGTTCCTCGGTCTGGGTGAAGGTGCCGTAGCAGTTGTCCACCAGCACCACTGCCTTCGGATTGGCGGCCTTGACCGCCTGGACGATCCGGCCGATGGTGGCCAGATCAAAGGCGGGGCGGTTGGCATAGCCCCGGCTGCGTTGGATATGGCAGACCGTGGCGCCCGGCGCCTTTTGGGCGATGCCCTCCCAGTCCGGATCCCGGCCGTGCACCAGCGGCACCTCGTCGTACTTCACCCCGTACTCGGCCAGGCTGCCGCAGCCCGCCCCGGCCCCGTCGATGCCGATCACCCCCTCCAGGGTGTCGTAGGGGCGGCCGGTCACCGCCAGAAGGGTATCCCCCGCCCGCAGGCAGCCGAACAGCGCCACCGTCAGCGCGTGGGTGCCCGAGAGAAAATGGGGCCGGCAGAGCGCGTCCTCCGCCCCCACCAGGTCCGCGAACACCCGGTCCAGCTTGTCCCGGCCCGCGTCATCGTAGCCGTAGCCGGTACTGCCGGTCAGATGGGTGGCGGCCACCCGATTCTCGGTAAAGACATGCAGCATCTTCAGCTGGTTGTGGTCCCGGATGGCGTCCACCTTGGCAAATTCCGGGGCGCACAATTCCATCGCTTTCTTGTCCACGGCCAGCAGCGCGTCGCTGATGCCAAACCATTCTTTCAACATTCCGTATATTTCTCCTTATTTTTTACAATTCTTCCGGCGACCGATACCAGCGCGGCCCCTCTTCGCTTGCGCGAAAGCCCAGCGGGGCGTAAAAGGCCGTCAGCGCCGGCGCGCACTCCAGCAGCAGCCGCCAGCCCGGATACCGGCGGCAGAGGGCCGCCACCAGCCACCGGCCCGCGCCCCGGCCCCGGGCGTCGGGGGCCACCGCCACCGCCGTGAGCACGCCGGTGCGGCTGCCCGGTTCCAGCAGCAGGGCGGCACAGCCCAGCGGCCCGCCGTCCTCCTTCACCGCCGTGAGCAGCGCCCCCAGGCCGTGGTTTCGGCGGGCGCACAGGTCGGCGTAGAGATTGTCCCGCTCCTCCCCGGTCAGGCCGGGCTGCAGGTCCGCCGCCAGCCGGGGGGCGGGCTCTTCGGTGAGGAGGGCACCCGCCGGGGCGCGCAGCGCGGGCGGCGGGCCGGTCAACTCCAGCTGGCAGACCGGCGGCCCGGGCCGCCAGCCGGCGGGAACCGCCCCGTCGCTGCGCAGCGCCCGGGCTCCGGCAAAGGCCAAAAAGCCCGCCAGTTCCTCCCCGTCGGCGGGGCCGGCGGCCAGCGCCCCGTCCCCCCGCAGCTGGATCAGGCCGCCCTCACCGGCGACAAAGGTGCGGCAGAGGGCGGGACAGCCAGCGTACAACCGATGGTTCACCGCGATGGTCGCCGCCAGCGCCCCCGGCCGCGGGCCCGGCGTCACCGGGCCGGTGAGCGGCGCGATCAAAGGGCGTTCACCAGTTCCTTGAAGTGGCGGCCCCGCACCTCGAAGTTCGGGTACAGGTCAAAGCTGGCGGACGCCGGCGACAGGCTCACGATATCCCCCGGCTTTGCCAGGGCGCGGGCCTTCTGCACGGCCTCGGCCATGTCGGCGGCGTGCTCGATCACCAGGCCGCTCTCGGCAAAGCCCGGGCACTCCCGCACCGCCTTTTCGATCAGCGGGCCGGTCTGTCCCATGAGCACCAGCCCCTTCACATGGGCCAGGATCTCCGGGGCCAGGGGCTCGTAGGGGATCTTCTTGTCGTAGCCGCCGGCGATAATGATGATCTTCTGGTCAAAGCTGCGCAGACCCGCGATGGTGCGGGTGGGGCTGGAGGCGATGGAATCGTTGAACCACTGCACCCCGTCCAGGGTGCGCACCGGCTCGATCCGGTGTTCCACCCCGGCGAACTCCCGGCCCACCCGGGCGATGGTCTCCACCGGCACCAACCCCCAGACGGCGGCGCTGGCGGCCAGCAGGTTCTCCACATTGTGCAGCCCCCGCAGACGCACCTGGCTCCGGGGCAGAATGGGGGTCACGACCCCCTTTTCCGCCATGCAGAGGGTGTCGTCCTCCGCCCGCAGGAAGGCCCCGTTGTCGGTCTCGCGCAGGCGGGTGAACCAGACCTGCTCCCCCTTGCAGTCCGCCTGCATGGCGCGGGTCACCGGGTTCTCATATCCCAGCACGGCCCGGCAGGGCGGGGTCTGCCAGAGCAGGATGTTCCGCTTGGCGTCGATGTATTCCTGCATATCTTTATGGTGATCCAGGTGGTTGGGGGTCACGTTGGTGACCACCGCGATCCTGGGGCTGCGGCGCATGCTGATCAGTTGGAAGCTGGACAGTTCCACCACCGCCATATCGGTGGGGGCGATCTCCCCGATGATGGGCAGCAGCGCCCGGCCGATGTTGCCGCCCAGGTGGACGGTGCGGCCGGATTCCCGCAGCATGGCGGCGATCAGGCTGGTGGTGGTGGTCTTGCCGTCGGAACCGGTCACCGCCACGATCTCGCAGGGGCAGAGTTCAAAGAACAACTCCATCTCGCTGGTGAGTTCGGCGCCGGCCTTTCCAGCGGCCTGCAACTCCGGGGTGAAGAATTCAAAGCCCGGAGTGCGCAGGATCATCTCCTGCCCCGCAAAGCCCCGCATATAGTCCGGCCCCAGGCTCAGGGTCACCCCTTTGGCGGCCAGTTGGTCGGCCAGCGGGCCCATCTGGTCGGCGGTGCGCCGGTCGCACAGGGTCACCTGCGCGCCCATCTCCACAAACTGGCCGATCAGCTCCCGATGGCTGACCCCGGCCCCGATAAACGCCACCTTGCGGCCCCGCACCCGCGCGGCCAGCGGCTCATAATACTGCTGCATCCGGCATCCTCCCTTGTCGCCCGGCATAGGATGTTGAGGCCGGGCACTCTCATTATAGCCGCTTTCCCTGGCGGATGCAAACGAAATCCCGCCTGGAAAGCGGGGTTTGCCCTTGTTTTGCCCCGCAAGATTTGGTATAGTGAAATTGTATGCGGCAAGGCCCGGCCGAACCGGACCGATTCCGAAAAGCAAGGAGTAACGCAATGAGACTGACACGGCATATCTGCCTGTTTTGCATAGGCGTGCTGGCGCTGGTTCTGACTGGCTGCAGCGCGGATCTGAATACCTTCACCTGGCGGGTGGAAGCGGTGCCCGCCAACCTGGACCCGCAGCTGGCGGTGAACAGCGAGGACGTTACCGCCGTGACCCATTTGTTCCGCGGGCTGATGCGGCTGGACCAGGCCGGGGATCCCCAGCCGGACGCGGCCGAAAGCTGGACGGTGAGCGCCGATGGCAAGGAATACACCTTTACCCTGAAAGAGGGGCTGGAGTGGGTGTGGTACCGCCAGCGCAACCAGGAGTTTCTGCGGGAGGTGACCGCGGAGGACTACGTCTACGCCTTCCAGCGGGTCTTTGACCCGGGCACCGGCAGCCCCTACGCGGACGATTTCAGCTGTATCGCCGGCGGCCAGGCGGTGCTGGAAGGGCGGGCCTCTCCCGACACCTTGGGGGTGCAGGCGGTGGACGCGCGCACGGTGCGGTTCACCCTGGAGACCGCCGACCCGGATTTTCTCACCAAGCTCTGCCTGCCCGGGGCCATGCCCTGCAACCGGGAATTCTTCGCCAGCACCGAAGGCTCCTACGGGCTGGCCTCCAGCAATGCGATGGGGAACGGTCCCTTCTATCTGTATAACTGGACCAGCGACGGGTTGTTCCTGCGCCGGGACGCGGACGGCAGCGCGATCAACAACCTGCGGCTGGTGCTGCAGGACCCGGAGGACACAGCCACCCCGGCGGACCGGGTGCGGGACGGTTCCAGCAGCGCCGAGCTCAGCGATACGCCGGCGGAGGATCTGGCCCAGATCGCCTATACCAGCCGCACCTGGGGGCTGCTGTTCCAGTGCGGCGGGGCGAACAATCCCCTGGCCAACACCGCGGTGCGGCAGGCGCTGGCCGCCGCCGCGGTGCAGACCGAGTTGGCCCTGCCGGAAGGATGCCAGCGGGCGGAGGGGCTGATCCCGCCCTCGGTAAACTACGCGGGTGCGAGTTACCGGGAAACCGTGGGCAGCGCGCTGCCTGCCGTGAGCGATCCGGCGGCCCTGTATCAGCAGGGCATGCTGGAACTGGGGCAGACCACCCTGCGGAACATCAGCATCCTGGCGCCGGAGGGCAGCGAATACACCCAGCTGATCGGGACGATCAACGCCCGCTGGCAGCAGCTGTTCGGCTGCTACTGCACCGTGCGGCAGCTGCCGCAGGAGGAGTACCTGGCCGCGGTGGCCGGCGGCGATTACCAGATCGCCCTGGCCGCGCTGGAGCCCGCTTCCGCCTCCTTGCTGGACCTGCCCGCCCGGTTTGACGGGGAGCTGACCGGGTTTTACAGCGACGGGGTACACGCCGCCCTGGCCGCGCTGGAGAGCGAGCCGGAACGGATCAGCGCCCAGACGGTGCTGACCCTGGAAAAAGCCATTCTGAACGAGGCGCCCTTTGCCCCGCTTTACTGCCAGGCGCAGTACCTGCTGTTGGACCCGACGGTGGAAGGGCTGGCCTTCAGCCCCTTTGGGCCCACGGTGGATGTGAGCGGCGCCACCCGTTCCTGACCGTTTTTCGGATAACGCAAGCGCCCGGACCGTCTGGTCCGGGCGCTTGTCTTATCCCGCGGGCGGGTCGTTTTTGTGGCGCAGCCCGGCCCCATACAGGGACACAAACAGTCCCACCAGGGCCAGCGCCATCAGCACAATGGGTCCCCCTTTTCTCACCTCTTCATCGGGCAGGCAGACCGCCACAGCGCTCAGCAGCGGCAACAAGGCCAGTGTTCCGCAGCACCACCAGCGGAGAGCGCGGAGGATATACGGCCAGTTGCCGTTGTGCAGCTTCAGCCCCATCAGATGCATCCGGATCGGCCCGTCGCAGAACAGCTCCATGGGGTGCGCATCGTACCAGGTCGGCAGCCGGGTGGGGGCAAAGAAGCAGGCATACGCCCCGAAAAAGGCGCACAGCAAGGTCATGGTCAGGCAGCCGGGCAGCACATAGGGCAGGCAGCCCGCCCGCCAGGACAGCCAGATCGCAGCCGCCGTTCCCGCCGCGCCGATGAGCAGCGCGGCGGCAAACCGCCCTTTCCAGCGGGGGCCTTCCCGCCAGGCCCGGGGCAGCTTTTCCCGCCCGGCGGCACGCACCGCCGCCTGCAGCAGGTTCTCCACCTGGTCGGGGGACAGCGGCGCCGGCTGCTCCATCCGTTTGCCCAGCAGCAGCTCGGTCACCGTCACGCCCAGCTGTTCCGCCAGCGGAATCAGAAGTTGTGTATCCGGCAGGCTTGTGCCGGTTTCCCATTTGCTCACCGCCTTGTCGGAGACAAACAGGTTCTGAGCCAGTTGCTTTTGTGTCAGTCCCTTTTCCTTTCGCAGGCGGGCCACAAAGGAGCCCCACAGGACTTTATCGATCTGGTACATACGTTTCACCTCGCCTCCATCCTATCCCCCGGCGGCGATCCGGTCAACCGATTGTTGGTAGAATGGCGGTTATCGGCCAGGGAAAGGCCTGCAAACAGCAGAGCGGGAGGAGACCATCCTGGCCTCCTCCCGCTTACTCTTTCTTGATTTTACAGGGGCGCGCCGCGCGCTGCCGTCAGCCCAGGCCGTGGATGCCGTGTTCCTCCAGCAGGTGGCTGATCTTTTCGTGGGGATCGATGATCGCGCTCACCGACATATCGTGGTTGATGGCGGCCACGAAATAGGCGATATATTTGGACACGTCCACCTCATGGAACCACTCCCGGCTCAACAGTTCCGGGGTGCGGTAGGTCAGGTTGGTGCCGAACACCCCGCTGACGATCCCCTCTTCGTAAGCCTTGTCGAACTCGGCCACGCCGCCGGTGAAGATGGGATAGGTAGCATAGGTGTAGATGTGGTCCGCCCCGCGTTTTTTCAGCTCATAGGCGATATCCAGCATGCTCTCGCCGGAGGAGATGATATCGTCGGCAATGAACACGTCCTTGCCCTGGACGCTCTCGCCCAGGTATTCATGGGCCACGATGGGGTTGCGGCCGTTGACCATGCGGGAGTAATCCCGGCGCTTGTAGAACATGCCCAGGTTGACCCCCAGCACGCTGGCATAGTACATGTTGCGGTTCATGGCGCCCTCGTCCGGGCTGATGACCATGAACTTCTCCCGGGTGGGGCAGAAATCGGGGATGGAGTTGAACATGGATTTGAGCACCTGGTAGGTGGGCATCACGTTGTCAAAGCCCATCAGCGGAGCGGCGTTCTGCACCCGGGGATCGTGGGCGTCAAAGGTGACGATGTTGGTCACACCCATCTGCTGCAGTTCCTGCAGGGCATAGGCGCAATCCAGGCTTTCCCGGTAGGTGCGGCGGTGCTGCCGGCTGCCGTAGAGCAGCGGCATGATGACGGTGATCCGGTGAGCCTTGCCGGACGCGGCCTGGATCAGCCGCTTGAGATCCTGGTAGTGGTCGTCAGGGCTCATGCAGTTTTCGGTGCCGAAGAGCCGGTATTTGCAGCTGTAGTTGCCCACGTCCACGATAAAATACAGATCGTCGCCCCGGACCGTGTTCTTGATAACGCCCTTGCCGTCACCGGAGGAAAACCGCGGACACTCACTGGGAATAATAAAGGTGTCCTTTTCCATCCCCACCCGCTGTGCCCAGCGCACCAGATGGCCGTTGATCTTTTCGCCCAGTTCTTTCGCGCCGGGGGTCACGATCAGCCCCAGATCCGCCACGCTGTCCTCCCGGTTGAAAAAATCCTTTTCCGATACTGCGTGAATCATGAATTCTCTCCCGTCCTATTCCGTCTTCATTGATTGGTGTACGGCCCGATGCGGGCACTCGATACCTCTTTCCTGTTCAGTTTACCATAGATTTTACAAAAGAAACAGTGCTTTTCCGACGATTTCCGCGTCCTGACAATTTTTTCCGCGCCTTGCCGGTTTCTTTTCCTGTACGACGGCCCAAAACGCGCGTTTTGCACAAGTAAAACAAGATAAGTTTGGGCAAAACAGAAAAGACGGCCGCCCAAAGGCAGCCGTCTTCACACTATTATACCAGCTCAATAATCGCCATCTCGGCGGCGTCGCCGCGGCGCATGCCGGTCTTGATGATGCGGGTGTAGCCGCCGTTGCGGTCGGCATACTTGGGGCCGTACTCATCAATAACCTTCTTGGCAACGGTCTCCTTGGTGATGTAGGAGAACACCTGACGCTTCGCGTGCAGGTCTTCCCGCTTGCCGAGGGTGACCATCTTTTCGGCCATGGAACGAACTTCCTTGGCACGGGTAACGGTGGTTTCGATTTTGCCGTTCTCAAACAGGTAGGTGACCATAGCGCGCAGCATCGCGTTGCGGTGGTCGCTGGTACGGCCAAGCTTTCTGGTACCGGGCATCCCGTTTCACTCCTTTTGCTGTAATTACTCGTCGTCTTTCGTCAGGGTAAAGCCCAGAGAATCCAGCTTTGCCATGACTTCTTCCAGGCTCTTGCGGCCCAGGTTGCGGACCTTCATCATCTCGTCTTCCGACTTGTTGATCAGATCCTCAACCGTATTGATGCCGGCGCGTTTGAGGCAGTTGAAGGAACGCACGGACAGATCCAGCTCTTCGATGGTCATCTCCAGAGCCTTCTCCTTGCCCTTGTCGTCTTTTTCCACCATGATCTCAGCGCCCATGCCCTCTTCCGAGAGGTTCACGAACAGGTTCAGGTGCTCGGTGAGCACCCGGGCGGCCAGGCTGACCGCCTCCTGCGCGCTGATGGTGCCGTCGGTCCACACTTCGATCGCCAGCTTGTCATAGTCGGTGATCTGGCCCACACGGGTGTTCTCCACCGTGTAGTTGACCTTGAGCACCGGGGTGTAGATGCTGTCGATCGGCAGCGTGTTGATGTCGTTCTTCTCCTGGACTGCCTGCTTGTTGCGCTCGGCGGGAACGTAGCCCCGGCCCTTGTCAAAGGTCAGCTCCATCACCAGCTTGCCGTCTTCCGACAGGGTGGCGATGTGCCATTCGGGGTTCAGGATCTCGATGTCGTCGGCCTGCTTGATGCTGCCGGCGGTAACTTCGCCGGGGCCTACCGCCTCGATCCGCACGGTCTTGGGGCCGTCGGAGTAGAGCTTGGCGGCAATGCCTTTCAGGTTCAGCACGATCTCGGTGACGTCTTCCTTAACGCCGGGAACGGTGCTGAATTCGTGAACTACACCATCGATCTTAACGCTGATAACCGCTACGCCGGGCAGCGAGGAGAGCAGGACGCGCCGTAAGCTGTTTCCCAGGGTCGTACCGAATCCGCGTTCCAGAGGCTCCACAACAAACTTGCCGTAGCGGCCGTCCGGGCTGAGCGCGGCGGTGTCGATTCGGGGGCGTTCAATCTCCATCATGCAATAACCCTCCTTGGTAAGCCGACGGCGGGCAGCCGCCGGCTGTTTGTATTCGCGTTGCAGTGATCAACCGGCTTACTTGGAGTACAACTCGACGATGAGGTGCTCCTCGGTGGGCAGATCAATGGCCTCACGGACGGGCATCTTCACAACGGTGCCCTTCAGGGTGTTCTTCTCGCGCTCCAGCCACTCAGGCAGGGTCACCATGGGGGCGTCCTCGCCGGTGAGCTTGGAGAACTTGACGGAAGAGCGGCTGGAAGCGGCGACCTCGATCACGTCGCCGGGCTTGACCAGGTAGGAGGGGATGTTGACCTTCTTGCCGTTGACGGTGAAGTGGGCGTGGCTCACCAGCTGACGAGCCTCGCGGCGGGTGTTGGCAAAGCCCAGACGGTACACCACGTTGTCCAGGCGGCGCTCCACCAGGATCAGCAGGTTCTCACCGGTCTTGCCCTGCATACGGCTGGCCTTCTCGTAGTAAGAACGGAACTGACGCTCCATGATGCCGTACACGAACTTGACCTTCTGCTTCTCGGCCAGCTGCAGAGCATACTCGCTCTTCTTCTTTCTCATCTGGCTGCCGGGCTTGCGCTTGGTGGTCTTTTTGGCATAGCCCATCACGGCAGGAGAAATGCCCAGCGCATGGCAGCGCTTGGCGATCGGCTGCATATTCTTAGCCATAAATGTTGGTTCTCCTTTCAATCAGATCCGGCGACGCTTCGGGGGGCGGCAGCCGTTGTGGGGGACCGGGGTCACGTCCTTGATCATGTTGACCTCCAGGCCGGTGGCCTGCAGGGCGCGGATCGCGGCCTCACGGCCGGCGCCGGGGCCCTTGACGTAGACCTCGACGGTCTTCATGCCATGCTCCATGGCAGCCCGGGCCGCGGTCTCGGCGGCGGACTGAGCGGCGAACGGAGTGCTCTTGCGGGAACCGCGGAAGTTGAGCCCGCCGGAGCTGGCCCAGGAAACAGTGTTGCCCTGCGTATCGGTGATGGTGACGATGGTATTGTTGAAGGTGCTCTGGATGTGGGCCGCGCCGCGCTCGATGTTCTTGCGCTCGCGCCGCTTGGTACGGACAGCGCCCTTTTTAGCAGCAGCTTTCGTTGCCATTTCTGTTCCTCCTTGTGCTTACTTCTTCTTGTTGGCGACCGTGCGCTTCGGGCCCTTGCGGGTACGGGCATTGGTCTTGGTGCGCTGGCCACGGACGGGCAGGCCCTTGCGGTGACGGACGCCGCGGTAGCACTGGACTTCTACCAGACGCTTGATATCCAAAGCGACCTGACGGCGCAGATCGCCTTCCACAACCAGGTTGTTCTTGTCGATAAACTCACGAATCAGAGCCTCCTGATCGGCGGTCAGATCCTTCACCCGGGTGTCGGGATCGATCTTGGTGCCTTCCAGGATCTTCTTCGCGGTGCTGGGTCCGATACCATAAATGTAGGTCAGGCCCACTTCCACCCGCTTCTCGCGGGGCAGGTCTACGCCGGCAATACGTGCCATAGTTCTTAGAACCTCCTAAGTTTCCATCCCATGTCCTTCTCGGGGCCTGCGCCGGGACTCTACGCACTTGGCCCCACAGTCAGGCTCAGCCCTGACGCTGCTTGTGCTTGGGGTTTTCGCAGATGACCATCACGCGGCCTTTGCGCTTGATGACCTTGCACTTTTCGCAAATGGGTTTCACGGAAGGCTTAACCTTCATGATGACAAACCTCCTTTTAACGGGGCGCCTTACTTGGAGCGCCAGGTGATGCGGCCCTTGGTCAGATCATAGGGCGACATTTCCAGGGTGACCTTATCGCCGGGCAAAATGCGGATGAAGTTGGTGCGCAGTTTGCCGGAGATGTGTGCCAGCAGGCGGTGGCCGTTTTCCAGCTCCACCCGGAAGGTAGCGTTGGGCAGAGCCTCGACCACGATACCCTCAACTTCGATGACGTCTTCTTTAGACAAGCTCTTCCCTCCTCATGGCTTTGCGGGGTGCCGGGCGTCGAACGCCTTCACCGCCGCTGCGAGCTGTTTGTCGGTTGCAAGGCTTTCGCCCCGCAGAACGGTTGCGGTGGGGGCCACATGCCTTATCTTTTTGGCCTTGGGCCGATCCAGTTTGCGCAGACTTCCGTCCGCGAGAAAAAGCATCTGGCCTTGTATGCCGATCACCGCAAAGGTCCGGTTTTTGTCCCGGCCGGCTTTTGAGCGGACCAGCTGGCCTTTTACAAAGTCCATTCCGGGCCCTCCCACGCTTTGGTCAGAACTTCCGGTCCTGCGGCGGTGATGGCGACCGTGTGCTCAAAGTGAGCGGAAAGGCCACCGTCCGCCGTTGTTACCGTCCATCCATCGGCCCCCGTCACCACGGAGTAGTGCTTCTGGTTGACCATCGGTTCAATGGCAAGGGTCATGCCCGCCACCAGGCGGGGACCCCGTCCGGCAGGCCCGAAATTGGGCACTTCCGGATCCTCGTGGAGCTCTTTGCCCACACCGTGGCCCACAAAACTGCGGACGACCGAGAAGCCGTTTTCTTCCACATAGGTCTGCACCGCGTTGCTGATGTCGCCCACCCGCGCGCCGAACACCGCGGCGGCAATGCCGCGGTGCAGCGACTCACGTGTGACGTCCAGCAGGCGCTGGGCCTCCAGGTCCAGTTTGCCGCACCCGAAGGTGCAGGCATTGTCCCCGTTGAAGCCGCCGAACGCAGCCCCTGTGTCGATGCTGACAATATCGCCCGGCCGGATCACCTTTGCATGGCTGGGGATGCCGTGGATCACTTCGTCGTTGACGCTGATGCACGCGGTTCCCGGAAAGCCGTACAGGCCCTTGAAGT
>CALXIA010000043.1 GCA_944388245.1 uncultured Gemmiger sp.
CTGGCCGTGCTGGAGAGCACCTCCACCGACATCAACGCTCCCGAGTACAAGTGCATCCTGGACCTGATGGACGCTGTCGACAACTACATCCCCACCCCGGATCGTATGGCCGATCAGCCGTTCCTGATGCCTGTTGAGGACGTGTTCACCATCACCGGCCGCGGCACCGTGGCTACCGGTCGTGTGGAGCGCGGCACCGTCAAGGTTGGCGAGGAAGTTGAGATCGTCGGCCTGAAGGACGAGAAGACGAAGACCACCATCACCGGTCTGGAGATGTTCCGCAAGCTGCTGGACTTCGCTCAGGCTGGCGACAACGTGGGCGCTCTGCTGCGTGGTGTGCAGCGTTCTGATATCGAGCGTGGTCAGGTTCTGGCCAAGCCCGGTACCATTCATCCCCACACCAAGTTTGCCGGCCAGGTCTATATCCTGAAGAAGGAAGAAGGCGGCCGTCACACCCCGTTCTTCAACAACTACCGTCCTCAGTTCTACTTCCGTACCACCGACGTGACCGGCGTTATCACTCTGCCCGAAGGCACTGAGATGTGCATGCCCGGCGACAACGTCAGCATGGACGTGGAGCTGATCACCCCGATCGCTATCGAGGAAGGCCTGCGTTTCGCTATCCGTGAGGGTGGCCGTACCGTTGGCTCCGGCGTTGTGACCAAGATCAACGAGTAATCGTTATCCGCATCGCGTTTTGGGCCCCTGCCAGTTTGGCAGGGGCCTTTTTGCATTGTCACCGCAGGCTGATACAGCATTTGGAAAAAGCTCTGCGACCATACGAAAAACCGCAAAAAATTGCGAAAATCCGGGGTATTTCGCTTTTCAGCCCCCGGTAAATGTGCTATACTTAAATCGTTCAATTTTTGAGAGTATAGAAACTATAGCAACAAAAGGAGGCACCACCTTTGCAGCAGAGAGAAACCATCCTGGTGTTGGATTTTGGCGGTCAGTATAACCAGTTGATCGCCCGCCGCGTCCGGGAGTGCGGTGTGTATTGTGAGATCTACTCCTATCGCACCCCGCTGGAGACCATCAAGGCAAAAAATCCGCAGGGCATTATCCTGACCGGCGGCCCCAACAGCGTATACGATCCCAGTTCTGCCACCTGCACGGCGGATTTGTTTGCTCTGGGTGTTCCGGTATTGGGAATCTGCTATGGCAGCCAGCTGATGATGCATCTGTTGGGCGGCCGGGTAGAGCGGGCTCCCGAACGGGAATATGGCAAGACCGAAGTGCATGTGGATACCGATTCGCTGTTGTTCCAGGGCGTTTCTCCCACAACCATCTGTTGGATGAGCCACAACGACTATATCTCCCAGCCGGCGCCTGGCTTTACGGTCATCGCCCATACGGCGAATTGCCCTGTGGCGGCCGTGGAAGAGCCGGACAAAAAGCTGTACGCGGTGCAGTTCCATCCGGAAGTGCTGCATACCCAGCAGGGCAGCCTGATGCTTTCCAACTTTGTCTACAAGGTATGCGGCTGCGCCGGCGATTGGAAGATGGACAGCTTTGTGGAGCAGTCCATCCGCCATCTGCGTGAGAAGGTAGGTGACGGCAAGGTGCTGTGCGCGCTGTCCGGCGGCGTGGATTCCAGCGTGGCGGCAGTCATGCTGGCCAAGGCGGTAGGCCGTCAGCTGACCTGCGTGTTTGTGGACCACGGCCTGCTGCGCAAGGACGAAGGGGATCAGGTGGAGGCGGTCTTTGGCCCTGACGGACCCTATGACCTGAACTTTATCCGGGTCAACGCCCAGCAGCGGTTCTATGACAAGTTGGCCGGGCAGGACGATCCCGAGAGAAAACGCAAGATCATCGGGGAAGAGTTCATACGGGTCTTTGAAGAAGAGGCCAAAAAGATCGGCCGGGTGGACTATCTGGTCCAGGGCACCATTTATCCCGACGTGGTGGAGAGCGGCCTGGGCGGCGAGAGCGCGGTGATCAAGAGCCATCACAATGTGGGCGGACTGCCCGATTATGTGGATTTCAAGGAGATCATCGAGCCGCTGCGCGACCTGTTCAAGGACGAGGTGCGGGCTGCCGGCCGCGAATTGGGTCTGCCGGAAGCGCTGGTCAGCCGCCAGCCGTTCCCTGGCCCGGGCCTGGCGGTGCGGATCATCGGGGCGGTCACGCCGGAGAAGGTCCGCATGGTACAGGAAGCGGACGCGATCTTCCGGGAGGAGATGGCAAACTTCGGCCTGGCGAACGCGGCCAGCCAGTATTTTGCCGCGCTGACCAACATGCGCAGCGTGGGCGTGATGGGGGACGAGCGGACCTACGACTATGCTGTGGCCCTGCGCGCGGTCTCTACCAGCGACTTTATGACCGCCGAAAGTGTGCAGCTGCCCTGGGAGCTGCTGGGCAAGGTCACTAGCCGGATCGTCAACGAGGTACCTCATGTGAACCGCGTACTCTACGATTGCACCGGGAAACCCCCGGCTACCATCGAATTTGAATAAGGCAAAGCCCTGGAATCTCCGCCGAACGGAGTTCCGGGGCTTTGTTGATTATACAGCTACATTTGTCGTCGAATTTCGTTGACAAATGTAGCTGTATATGCTAGAATAAACCTGTCGACAACTGTCCGAAAGGAGAGGCTCTCTTTGAACAACCACATTGTACAGGAGCGATTGACCGCGGCGGAACTGGATATTATGCTCTGCCTGTGGAAATACACCGAACCAGTGCGCACTGCCCGTCTGATGGCGGATCTGCAACCCATCCATAGCTGGACCCTGTCCACCCTCAAGGTGCTGCTGGGGCGGCTGGAGGAAAAGGGATATGTGCAGGTGACACGGCAAGGACGGTTCACCCTGTACCAGCCGCTGGTGGCTGAGGCAGAGTACCGCCGCCGGGAAACCGGCGGACTGCTTCACCGATTTTTTGGCGGGTCGCCGCAAAAGCTGGTGGCCTGCCTGGTGGAGGAGGGCAGCCTGACCGGTGAGGACATCGCCGCGCTGGAGGCCATTCTGCGTAAAGCGAGGGAGGACCATGCTGACGAAAGCCTTTGAGGCGATCCTGCTGCTTACACCCTGGGTAACGATACTGGCGATCCTGCTGCTGGCGATTCGCCGGTGGTTGCTGCCGCGTCAGCCCGCTTCCGGGGCGCTGCGTCTGGCCTGGCTGGCACTGGCGGTCCGCTGCGCGCTTCCAGTGCGGTTGGCGCTGCCCGTCCCGGCGCGCCCGACACCGCCCGCCTGGAGCGCGCCGGTGCTGCTGCGGCCGGAGGGGGCTTCGGGCCTTCCGACGGCGCTGGAGCCGACTGTGGCGGTAAACGCTGCTTCGGCGGCGGGCCTGTCCCCGGCGGCGCTGCTGCCGGTCCTTTGGGCGCTGGGAGCGTTGTGCTTTGTCACGGTGCAGCTGGCGCGCCATCTGGCGTTTTGCCGGCGGCTGTGCCAGGGCCGGGAACGGCTGCCGCTGCCTGGCCGGGTCTACCGGTCCGCCGGTGCGCGGGTGCCGGTGACCGTGGGGCTGCTGCGCCCGGCGGTGTATCTTCCGGTTTCACTTGCGCCTGACGATCTGCCGTTCGTCCTGGCTCATGAGCGGCGCCATATCCGCGCGGGAGATCTGTGGTTCCAGCTGATCCTGCTGGCGGCCCAGAGTCTCCACTGGTTCAATCCTCTGGTCCACCGGATGGCGCTGACCGCCCGGCAGGACATGGAGATGGCCTGCGACGCGGCGGTGCTGCGTGGCAAACCTCTGGCCTGTCGGCTGCGCTATGGGGAGACTGTCCTGACCGCGTTGAAAACGGCGCGGCGGCAGGCGGTACTTTCGGCGCCTCTGTGCGGGCCGGGGCGGGCGGCACAGACCCGTTTCAAGGAGATGTTGGACATGCGTACCCCGAAAAAATCTTTGTTGGTCCTGCCCGCGCTGCTGTGCGCCGCTGTGCTGGCCTGCAGTCTGTTTACCGCCTGTGCGGTTCCGGTCGATCGCCCGGCCTCGACAAACGCAGTTTCTGAGGCGTTTGCAACCGAGAGCGGTTCCGCCTCCTCGCCCGCCGCGGTGCCGGAAAGCCTGAGCGTTCCGGATGCGGGCAGCGCCGCCGCTACCTTTGCGCCGGACAGCAGTTCTGCCGTTTCGGCACCGAAGCCGGATGGATCCGCCGAGCCCGAAACAGTACAAACGGATACGGGCTTTGTTTGGCCGGTATCCGATTCCGCGGAAATGAGCCGCGTCTTTGGCGTTGCGCATAAGGGAATCGACATACCGGGCGAGTATGAAACGCCCATCTATGCGATCCAGGATGGCGCCGTGCGGATCGCTGGCAGCGGCGAGGACTACTGGGGTTATGGCGTTTGTGTGCGGATCGACCACAGCGATGGTTTGCAAAGTTTGTATGCCCATCTGGCGGGCGTGGCGGTGGAAAAGGGCGACACGGTGAAGAAGGGCGACCTGATCGGCTATATGGGCTCTACCGGCCGATCCACCGGCATTCACCTGCATCTGGAGATCAGCCGGAACGGAACGGTATTTGATCCGCTGGAATTGCTGCCTGATCCGCCTGCCGGTGCGGCAGATTCCTCCGCCAATAGCGGTACGGCCGGGTGACCGGCGCCAGCTTTGCCTCCACAGGCCGCAAGAAAATGCTCTGCATCCTTCGGGACGCAGAGCATTTTGACTTGACAAGCGCTGCGCAGCGTGCTATTATTACATCGAAAAAAATGGATTTGAAAGGCGGCAGCGGCATGGAACCCATCTATGACCAGCGGGCGCAGGTGTTCAAAGCCCTGTGCGATCCCCGACGGCAGAAGATCCTGGCGCTGCTGCAGGGCGGAGAAAAGTGCGCTTGCAAACTGATCGAGGAGATGGGGATGCCCCAGTCCTCCCTGTCCTACCACATGAAGGTTTTGTGTGCCTCCGGCATTGTGGTCGGCCGGGAGGAGGGTAAATGGATCCACTACCGGATCGACCCGGCGGGCAGCCGTCGGGCGGTGGAACTGCTTCAGGCGATCACCACGTCATCGTGTGATACGGATAACAACAGTTGCTGCTGCGCTCATCTTTGAGTTGTTCTGTGGCCGGCGCCGGCGCGCCGGCTAGTTTTAGCGCTTATAAATCCAAAATATTCGATGTGAAGGGGAGATCTCCATGCAGAATCTGTGGCAATTCTTTCAAAATGAGGTACTGGGCATGAAATGGCTGGACCGGCTCATGGCCCAGCTGGTAGGGAGCCTTGGGCTGGACCCGGAGGGGCGGCTGGGCGGCAGCGTACGCTTTTTTCTTTACGATACCATCAAGATCCTGGTGCTGCTGGGCTGCCTGATTTTGTTGATCTCGTATATCCAAAGCTACTTCCCGCCCGAGCGCACCCGCCGCATCCTGGGGCGGTTCCACGGATTGGGAGCCAACTGCCTGGCCGCACTGCTGGGCACAGTTACTCCGTTTTGTTCCTGCTCCTCTATCCCGCTGTTCATGGGCTTTACCCGGGCGGGGCTGCCGCTGGGGGTCACCTTTTCTTTTCTGATCTCCTCACCGATGGTGGATTTGGGATCGCTGGTGCTTCTGATGAGCATCTTTGGCTGGCGGGTAGCGGTGCTGTATGTGTTGCTGGGGCTGGTGATCGCGGTAGCGGGCGGCGCGCTGATCGAGCGGCTGGGTATGGAGGATCAGGTAGAACCCTATATCCGGGCCGGCGGCTTGCAAAGCGCCCCCGGCCAGACGCTGACCATTGCCGACCGGTTCCGGTTTACCTGGGAGCAGATGACCGGTACCGCCAAGAAGGTGTTTCCCTATGTGCTGGTGGGGGTGGGCGTTGGCGCTGTGATCCATAACTGGATTCCGGAAAGCCTGGTCGTAACCTTGCTCGGCGGCGGCAATCCCCTGGGGGTGGTGCTGGCTACGGTGGCGGGCGCGCCCATGTACGCCGATATTTTCGGCACAATCCCCATTGCCGAGGCGCTTCTGGCAAAAGGGGCGCTGCTCGGGGTGGTATTGTCCTTTATGATGGCGGTCACCACCCTGTCTCTGCCCTCACTGATCCTGTTGCGCAAGGCGGTCAAACCCCGCCTGCTGGCGGTTTTTGTGGCCGTCTGTGTCGTGGGGATCATTCTGGTGGGCTATCTGTTTAACGCCATCCAGCCCTGGCTGGTGAATATCTGATTTTAGGAGGAAACAACAATGGCATTGTTTGGTTTTGGCAAAAAGAAAGAAGAAGGCTGCGGCTGCGCTTGCTCCGCCGGCGGACAGAAGGAATGTGGCTGCGGCAGCGTTTCTGCCCGCATTGCGGTGTTGGGGTCTGGCTGTAAAAATTGCCACACCCTGTGGGAGAACGTCCGGCAGGCTGCGGGAAACATAGGTCTTTCCGAAGAGGTGGCCTATGTGACCGACATGGAGCAGATCGCCCGGGCCGGCGTTATGAGCCTGCCGGCTCTGCTGGTGGATGGCCGGGTGGTAGCCAGCGGCCGGGTACTCGCCGTTTCCGAAGTGGAAAATCTTCTGAAAAAGGAGCTGGGCTGATTGCGCCGGTTCTTTGTGGGCAAGACTGACAGGGACACCAGTCGACGCGCCGCGGCATAGAATGGGGCGGCCGCCGGGCGGCCAAACTTTCTCTGAGAAAGGTGGTCCTGCAGCATGAGATCCTGGTTCACAAAGGCAGTTCCTTATATCGGATTTTCCGCTCTGGCGCTGGGGGTGGGCGGCCTTGCCGGCTTTCTGACCCGCAGCGGTCTGGAGAATGTGTATCCCCAGCTGGAAAAGCCCCCGCTTACCCCGCCGGGCATCGTGTTTCCCATCGCCTGGTCCGTCCTGTATATCCTGATGGGGGTGAGTATGGCAATGGGGATGCGCCGGGGCCTGCCCGAAGCGGGCGCCGCCTTGGCGCTCTGGCTGGTTCAGCTGGCGGTCAACTTCGGCTGGACTATTCTGTTTTTCGGTCTGAACCTTCGGGGCGCGGCGCTGGTGTGTCTGGCGGTGCTGTGGCTGCTGGTATTGGCCATGATCCTGGCCCTTGTCCGGCTCAGCCGGGCGGCCGGCCTGCTGCAGATTCCGTACCTGTTCTGGCTGACCTTTGCCGGGTATCTGAACGCGGCGATCTGGCTGCTCAACCGATGAGAAAAACCGCCTGTCGAGATGGCAGGCGGTTTTTCTGTTGATTGCTTACATGGGCAGATACGAACTGCTGGACATACCCACCAACACGGTGGTGGTGCCGGTGCACTGGATCAGGGTCACCAGGACCGAGCTGATCAGCGCGCCGATATAGGGATTGCCGGATTTTTTGTACAGGGTGCGGGCCATCACATACTGTACCACGATGTTGAAGATCACCGGCACCATCCAGATAAAGCCGATCAGAATACCCAGGGTGCCGTTGAACAGCCGGTATCCGGTGGTCTTGAAATAGCCGTATTGCGCACACCACAGGATGAGCAGCCCCAGCACGTTGAAGAAGATAACGATCAACAGGTTGCTGTGTTTGAAGCGGCGGGAGGCCAGATCGGTGTAGAAAGGCCCATTGATGACCACCGAGGTAATGATGTGGGAGAGCAGGAAGAAGGGGACAAACCGCAGCGAGATCAACAGCAGTTCGCTGTTGAAGGTGTGGGCCGCGATCAGGTAGAAGCGGAAATCGGTGTGGAAGAAGTAGTCCACCGCAAACAGCACTCCAAAGCCCACCACCAGGGTCAGCAGCGCCAGCAGCACGCTCAACCCCAGCTTTTTCGCGGAGATCAGGGCGCCCCGTGCCCGCAGGTCGAACCCGTAGCCTTTGCCGTAGGTGTTGTAGTACACAAGAAAAACGCACAGGCTGATCACGGCAATCACTACCGCCCAGATGCCGATGCTCAGCGAACTGGTCTGGGGCCAGATGTTGGTGATGCTGGGCTTCTGCACGATCTTGTCCAGAATCCAGAGGAACAACACGCCGTTGAGCAGGCCGCAGAGCACCAGCGGTACCCAGAACCAGAGCTTGCCGGCCATGGCTTTGGGATGGGGCAGCGGTTGTACGGTGGCCGGGGCCTTCAGGGCGGCGAACGCCTTGGTGTCCAGCATGGTCAGCGCGAAGGTGATAAAGACGAAGATCCAGGACACCAGTCCCAGCGTCTTGAAGGCGGTGGCCACCGGCCACACCTGACTGGAGGCGTCCAGCGCGATGGGCTGGCCCAGCGCGGTGTCAAAGAACTCGATCATGTAGCCTACAGATTCGGTGCTGAAGTGTTCGCGGGGATGGGTGATAGCCGGGGCGTAGATCACCCGGGCGGTCTCCTGACCGTCGATGGTGGCGGTATAATATTGCCCGACTACCGGCGCGGAGGTCAGGGGCTGCTGCCCCTGGTAACTCAGGAAGGTATCCGCGTCCTGGGAGTTGATGAACTCGCGGGGCAGATCCCCATAGAAGAACTCGTCATACTGGGTGGCCACTACCCCAGCGTAGCGGGCGCCAATGTCTCCGATATGGTCCACACCCTCATCGTCCACCCAGATGGAGGACTGCCACAGGATCGCTGCGATCAGGGGTTCTTCCCGCTGATTGTCCAACGCCAGCGCGGCACCGGCCTGGTCGCCGCCGCTGGAATGGCCGGTCAGACCAATGCGGGTTTTGTCCACATAATCCTGGGTCCCCAACAGGCTCACCGCGCTGTTGATGCCGCTGGCGTCATCGTACAGGGTATCCCAGTCCAGGATCTCCGAGTCCCCATGCCCGATCATATCCGGGCTGAGCACCACATAGCCCCGCCGGGCCAGCTCAATGTCGAACAGATCCTGGAAGCCGTTCGCGTTGTACCAGCCGTGCACGGTGACCACGGCGGGGGCAGGAGTCTCGGCGGTGGCGTTGTCCGGTACGTAGAGCAAGCCGGACATGGTGTAGCCCTGCTCGGTGAGCCAGGTCAGCTTTTCCACATGTACCTTGCCGCCATTTGTGGTTACAGCCGATGCGCCCAGCCCGCTGATCAAGCACAGGATCAGGCAGACGGCCAGCCAGAAACGGCAGGATTTCCAACCTTTCACAAATGATTCCTCCTTCATACTTGGGTTCGACCGCAATAAAATAGTTGCGTATCACAACAAAATAGTATTACAAGAAATTTTTGTTTCAATTGATAAAATGCAAAAATAAAGTTTATACAATATAGGCAAAACGCACACAAAATTGGGTGATTTGGGCACAAAACGCTTGTAATCGGTCGAAAATTCTGGTATCGTAGAGAGCAGAAACAGGAGGAATTTCCATGGATCTGCAATGGATGCAAAAGCATCGGGCTCTGGTTGCCAAAATGATTCGATTCGCCAATGCATATACCGTGATGTACACCCATCCGGTGCGGATGGATACGGACATTGAGATCACGGCTTCCCAGATTCAGACTCTGGAATATGTGATTGAGAACGAGGCCATGAAGATGTCGGATATCGCCCAGAAACTGGGTGTTACCCGGGCGACCTTTTCTCGCAATGCGCAACATCTGGTGCAAAGAGGGCTGATCAGTCGTTACCGGCGGGGCGATAATAAGAAAGAAGTGTATCTCTTCGCCACCGACCTGGGCAAAAAGATTTATCAGGATTATACCAACTATGTGCTGGAGAACTGGTATCAGAAGATGTTCGAGATGGCGGATGATATTCCGGAGGAATACCTGCAAAAATTTGAGGAGATCGTGGACTGGTATACCTATACCCTGATCCACGCCGGCCGTGTGGAGGACAAGATCGTGGGATTCCGTCCCATTGCGCCGGAAGAGGAGAAAAAAGCTTGCAATTTGCCGCCGGATATGGTATAGTATTTTGGCAATCGTTCCGAGGGCCGCTCCCCGCGCACAGGATGGCGCTGGCTGGTGGCTTTCCATTGAAGGTTGTGATGGGCGCATGATTTCGCATGGCCCCTTATGTCATAGACCAGAAATGAGGTGAATGAAATGAAGCAGGGTATCCATCCCAAGTATGTAGACTGCACCATCACCTGCGCCTGCGGCGAGGTGATCCACACCCGCTCCACCAAGCCGGAGATCCGGGTCGAGGTCTGCTCCAAGTGCCATCCGTTCTACACCGGCAAGCAGAAGCTGGTGGACAGCGGCGGACGTGTGGACCGTTTCAACAAGCGTTTCGGCCTGAAATAAGGCTTCATACACGGTATGACAAAAAGGCGGTTTGATTCAAACCGCCTTTTTGCTGTCCCCGCGCGTGGATACAGGAGAGGAGGCCGTATGGAGGATTATCGTACCATCCAGGGGGTGTCCCTGGCCGAGATCGAGGAAAAGCGCAGCCGTTTCATCGCCCAGGCCGCCTTTGCCGAAACAGAGCAGCAGGCGCTGGACTTTCTGGCCGGGGTGCGCGCGCAGCACCGCACCGCCCGGCACAATGTATACGCCTATATCCTGCGGGAGGGCAGCCGCACCCGCTACTCCGATGACGGCGAGCCGGCCAAGACCGCTGGATTGCCGGTGCTGGAAGCAATCCGTCATGCGGGCGTCACCGATTGTATCGTGGTGGTCACCCGGTATTTCGGCGGCACCCTGCTGGGCACCGGCGGGCTGGTGCGGGCCTATACCGAAAGTGCCGCCCGGGCGCTGGCCGAAGCGAAGATCGTCACGGTGCGCAGCTGCGTGCGGGGGGCGGTCACGGTGGACTACAGCCTGTATGAGCAGGCCGCCCGCCTGCTGGAAAGCGCCGGAGCCCGTCTGGAGGAACCGGAGTTTGCCGCCGCCGTTACCCTGCGGTTCGTGCTGCCCCAGGGCCAGGAAGCGCCGCTTGTGCCGAAATTCCAGGAATTGAGCCGGGGCGCGGCCCGGGTGGAGATCTCCCGGCCTTTTTACACCCCCTTTTGACCGGATCGGCGGTCGGTTGGTGAAAAATTGCAAAAAATTTGAGAAAATAAAAGGGTTTTGCCCGGATGTATCGTATATATCTTATAGAATACGCATCATCGAGGGAGGGAAGGACCATGACCGTGCGGGAACAAACAGAGCGGATCGAGCAGCAGATCCTGTCGTCCGGCGCGAAACGCAGCACCGAGAGCCGGGGCCGTGTGCGGGAGGAAGAACCCTGCCCTCTGCGCACCTGCTTTCAGCGGGACCGGGACCGGGTGGTGCACAGCAAAGCCTTTCGTCGCCTCAAACAAAAGACCCAGGTGTTCCTTTCTCCGGAGGGGGACCACTACCGCACCCGGCTGACCCATACCCTGGAGGTGGACCAGATCGCCCGCACCATCGCCCGGGCGCTGCGGCTGAATGAGGACCTGACCGAAGCTATCGCCCTGGGGCACGATCTGGGGCATACCCCCTTTGGCCACGCGGGCGAGCGGGCGCTCAACCGGCTGGCACCGGGGGGATTCACCCACTACCGGCAGAGCCTGCGGGTGGTGGACCGGCTGGAAAAAGGCGGCAAGGGGCTGAACCTGACCTGGGAGGTACGCAACGGCATCCTGTGCCATACCAAGGGCGTATGGCCCGCTACCCTGGAGGGGCAGGCGGTGCGCCACGCTGACCGGATCGCCTATGTGAATCATGATATTGAGGACGCCATTACCGCCCATGTGCTGGACGCCCGTCAGCTGCCGCCGGTGGTCACCCAGGTGCTGGGCGCCACCAAATCCCAGCGGATCACCACCCTGATCGCGGATCTGGTGGCCCACAGTACCTCCGAAACGCTGGCTTTCAGCCCGGACGTGGAAGCGGCCTATCTGACCCTGCACGACTTCATGTACGCCACCGTCTATGTGGACGAGGTGGCCAAACGGGAGGAGCGCAAGGTGGAGAAGATGCTCTCGGAGTTGTATGACCGTCTGGTCTCCCAGCCGGAACTGCTGCCCGGCCAGTATCTGGAGATCGCCTACCAGGAGGGCCCCGACCGGGCCGCCACCGACTATATCAGCGGCATGAGCGATGAGTTTGCCACCCGCACCTTTGAAGAACTGTTCGTGCCCCGCAAGTGGCATGTGCTGTGATCCGGTCCAACGAGGGAAAGGAAGTTTATGGGATTCTTCTTTGACGGTTCGCTCTTTTTTGTCATGTTTTATCTGATCTTTTTCCTGGTGCTGGCCACGTTTGTGGTCACCGCCGTGCGGGGCATCGCCCAGTGGAGCCGTAACAATGCCTCGCCGCTGCTCACCGTGCCGGCCCGGGTGGTGGCCAAGCGTACCCGTGTGGGGCGCAACGGCACCCACAACACCGGTTACCATACCTACACCCGCTATTATGCGACCTTTCAGGTGGAGAGCGGCGACCGGATGGAGCTGAACCTGCCCGGTGAGGAATACGGCCTGCTGGTGGAGGGGGACGAGGGAACCCTCTCCTTCCAGGGCACCCGGTACAAGGGATTTGAGCGCCGGCACTGAGCCGGCCTAACGCAAGGACAGGCAAGAGGGGAGGAGAGCGCGTGATCCCGCAGGAATACATTCAGGAAGTGGTGGCCCGCAACGACATCACCGACGTGGTGGGCAGCTATGTGCAGCTGCGCCACCGGGGCCGCACCCATACGGGCCTGTGCCCCTTTCACAGCGAAAAGACCCCCTCCTTCGTGGTCTATCCCGAGACCCAGAGCTTTTATTGTTTTGGCTGCGGGGCGGGGGGCGACGTGATCACCTTTATCCGCAATATCAACAATCTGGGCTATGTGGAGGCGGTCAAATTTCTGGCCGCCCGGGCCGGAATGCCCATGCCCGATGAGGACGACAAGGCCGGCCGGATGCGCAGCCGGATCCTGGAGATCAACAAGCAGGCCGCCCGCTTTTTCTACCAGTGCCTCAACGCTGACAACGAGCCGGCCAGCGCCGCCCGGGCCTATTGGCGGCGCCGCGGCCTGTCCGACGGCACCATCCGCCGGTTCGGGCTGGGCTGGGCGCCGGACGATTTCCGCAGCACCCTCAACTGGCTGCGGGAGCGGGGCTTTGATGAGGAGGAACTGCTGGCCTCGGGCCTGGTCAAGCGCAGCGAAAAGGGCAATCTGTACAACATCTTCCGCGGCCGGGTCATGACCCCGATCTTTGATCTGCGGGGCAATGTGATCGCTTTCGGCGGCCGGGTGCTGGGGGACGAAAAGCCCAAGTACATCAACAGCCCCGAGACCCTGGTATACAAAAAGAGCCGGGCGATGTTCGCCTTGAACCTGGCCAAAAAGAGCGCCTCCCGCCGGTATATCCTCTGCGAGGGGTACATGGACGTGATCAGCCTGCATCAGGCGGGCTTTGACACATCGGTGGCCGCCTGCGGCACCGCCCTCACCGGCGAGCAGGTCAAGCTGCTGGAAAACTACGCCGACGAGGTGGTGCTCTGCTACGACGCGGACGAGGCCGGCCAGAAGGCCACCGCCCGCAGTCTGGAACTGTTTTCCCACAGCCCCATCAAGGTGTCGGTGCTCACCGTCACCGGTGCGAAGGACCCGGATGAGTTTATCAAGAAATACGGCAAAAACCGGTTTGAAATGCTGCTGAACGGCACCCACAACGCGCTGGAGTACAAGCTGGGCAAGCTGAAAGACCAGTATGATCTGGCCACCGACGCGGGCCGGGTGGAATACATTCAGGACGCGATCCGGTTGTTGAGCGGGCACATCACCCCCACCGAGCGGGAGGTGTACGCCGGGCGGCTGGCCCAGGAGACCAACGTTTCCAAGGCGTCCATCCAGAGCCAGCTGGACGCGGCACTGCGCCAGGCCGGCCGCCGGGAGGACCGCCGACGTCAGAAAGAGATGCTCAACCAGGGGGTGGCCTCCCAGATCAAGGTGCCCTATTCCCTGGGGGGCGAAAAGGCGCTGGGGATCGCCAACGCCGAACAGCAGCTGCTGGCGGCGATGCTGAAGAACGCCGATTTCATTCCGCTGGTGCGCAGCCGCATCCAGCCGGATCAGCTGCTGCTGCCGGACATGCAGCAGACCTGCCGGGCGGTGTTTGACTGCGCCGACCGGGGCGTAGCCGCCGAGCTGGCCACCCTGGCGCCGGAGGTGACGCCAGAGACACTGTCGCTGTTGAGCGCCATTCTGGCCCGCAACCACGACGTGGCCATCACCCGGCAGGATGTGGAGATGTACCTGGACCGCATTGAGCAGAGCTTCCCCAAGAGCGCGCAGGCGGCCCGGATGAGCCCGGAGGAACTGGAGGCCTATATCCAGAGCCTGCGGGAGAAAAAGCTGAAGAAGTAACGGCGTCACGCCGCGAAAGGATAAGGAGATAGCGAATATGGCAGAAAAGAAAATCACCATCCGGGAACTGATCGAGACCGGTAAGCGCAATGGCAAACTGACCACCAAAGAGATCAACGACGCCATTGAGGAGACCGGCTTTGACGTAGAGCAGATCGACAAACTCTATGAAACGCTGGAGCGCAACAACGTGGAGATCGTGGACGAGCCCGACCCGGAGGCTGATGCCTTTACCCTGACCGAGGCTAGCGTGGACATGTTCGAGAGCGCCTTGTCCGCCGAGGGCGTGGCCATTGACGACCCGGTCAAGGTCTATCTGAAGGAGATCGGCCGGGTGCCGCTGCTGACCCCGGACGAGGAGATCAAGCTGGCGCTGGCCATCCAGGAAGGCAACAAGGCGGTGGAAACCAAGCAGGAAAAGTTTGCCCAGGTGCTGGAGGTCGAGCAGAACAAAAAGCTGTCGATCCGGGAGCGCACCGAGGCCATGAACGCGGTGCTGGAGACCATGAGCAGTCCTCAGCGGGAAGAACTCAAGGCTCTGGACCGGCTCATCAACCAGGGCGAGCGAGCCAAACAGCGGCTGAGCGAAGCCAACCTGCGTCTGGTTGTATCCATTGCCAAGCGGTATGTGGGCCGCGGGATGCAGTTCCTGGATCTGATCCAGGAAGGCAATCTGGGCCTGATCAAGGCGGTAGAGAAGTTTGACCACACCAAGGGTTTCAAGTTCTCTACATACGCGACCTGGTGGATCCGGCAGGCCATCACCCGCGCCATCGCGGACCAGGCCCGCACCATCCGGATCCCGGTGCACATGGTGGAGACCATCAACAAGGTCAAGAAGGTGTCCAGCCAGCTGCTGCACCAGAACGGCCACGACCCCACGGCCGATGAGATCAGCCAGGCGCTGGATATGCCGGTGGAAAAGGTGCGCGAGATCATGCGCGTCGCTCAGGAGCCGGTGAGCCTGGAGACCCCCATCGGTGAGGAGGAGGACAGCCATCTGGGCGATTTCATCCCCGACGAGGACGCCCCCGTCCCCGCCGAGGCTGCCAGCCACACCCTGCTGAAGGAGCAGCTGTCCAGCGTGCTGAGCACCCTGACCCCCCGTGAGGAAAAGGTGCTGCGCCTGCGCTTCGGCCTGGAGGACGGCCGCCCCCGCACCCTGGAAGAGGTGGGCCATGAGTTCGAGGTCACCCGTGAGCGTATCCGTCAGATCGAGGCCAAGGCTCTGCGCAAGCTGCGCCATCCCAGCCGCTCCAAGAAACTGAAGGATTTCCTGGATTGAGCCAGAATTCACTGCCGCAGGCGTTCGCGCCTGCGGCATTTTTTTGTGCGCATTTGTAAGAAACACCTCTCCTCATCCGTAGTAAGGGGC
>CALXIA010000044.1 GCA_944388245.1 uncultured Gemmiger sp.
TGGCGGTATAGCTCAGTTGGCTAGAGCATTCGGTTCATACCCGAAGTGTCACCGGTTCGAATCCAGTTACCGCTACCATTTACAGGGTTTCGCTAAAACACTCGGGGGGTAGCCTGCAATAGCGGGTGAAAAAGAGCTTGCTGTTTTAGCAAAACCCTGTAGCTTTGGCCCGTTGGTCAAGCGGTCAAGACATCGCCCTTTCACGGCGGTAACCCGGGTTCGATTCCCGGACGGGTCACCAAACAAAACAAATCCGAACCACGGACATGTGGTTCGGATTTGTTGTTTTCTGCGCCCGATTCACGGGTCCAGCGGCAGGTGGGCCGCCCGGTAGCGGTTGACGCTGCGCGCCCGCAGCCGCCCGCCGCCCGGCAGCGACACCGTCAGGTTGCACCGGCCCACCGCCTGGGCGAAGGGGGAGGCGAAGAGGGTGAAGTTCACATCCGGCGTAAACACGCAGACCCAATGCCGGGTGAACAGCCGGCTGTACTGCACCGTCAGAACTCGGCCCGGGGTGCGGCCCGCGCCCTCCAGCCGGTAGCCCTCCGCCGCCACCAGCAGCGCCGCAGCGCTGAGCAGACAGGGAAGGATCAGCAGCCCGGTCACCCCCGGCAGCTGCCACACCGACACCCCCACCAGCGCCAGGCTGAAGGCAAGGCAGGCCCCGCTTTTCCAGAAAAACAGCGGCGCGGAACGGCCGATCCGGTTCTCGGTGGGGCCGCTTGGCGGCATAAAGCCCGGCATCAGCGCGGCCAGCAGGTCGGTCTGGCCTTTTTTGTACACCAGGATCGGCACGTCGCTGGCGTGGTAGGCCCCGGCGGTCAGGTAGACCGGGTACCGGCGCAGCAGCCGCGCCACCGGCGTGATCCGCAGATCGCAGGCGCTCACCGCCGAGGCCAGGATCCGCCGCTCGGTGCGCAGCAGAAATCCCCCGTGGCACAGGATCACCCCGCCGCTGCGGGCCACCGAAAAGCCCACCGTGCGCAGCAGGCTCACCGCCAGGCTGGCGCCCCACAACAGAAACGCCGCCGTGAACAGCCAGGCCATGCCCGCCGG
Source organism: uncultured Gemmiger sp. (assembly GCA_944388245.1). Lineage (GTDB taxonomy): Bacteria > Bacillota > Clostridia > Oscillospirales > Ruminococcaceae > Gemmiger_A. The sequence continues at coordinate 1,057 of CALXIA010000044.1, forward strand.
CGCCACCCGCTCCACCAGCTGTTCCAGCCGGGTCACGTTGTCCCGCAAAGGCAGGGTCACCGCCGCGCCCAGCAGCTCCTCGGTCTGGCGCAGGCTCACCGTCAGCAGCAGCGCCGTGCTGATCACGTTGGCGCTGACCATCACAAAACTCAGCCGCTGCCCGCCCGTCGGCTTGAAGAGCGGCGGTTTTTGGGGCGGGGGAAGCAGCGCGTCCGCCAGGGCCGCCGCGTCCCGCCGGGTCAGATACAGGGTCTCGGTGCGGCGCACCCGGCAGCCGTACAGGGTCACCCGGGCCGCCCCCAGCAGACGCAGAAAGGGGTTGTGGGCGATCTCCACCACCGCCAGTTCGCCGCGGCGCAGCACACGCGCCCGGCGCACCGCCACCCCGCTGCGCAGCTCCAGCCGGTACGGGTACTGCTGCCAGCCGGTGCGCCGCCACAGCACCAGCGACACCGCGGCCAGCGCCAGCAGGATCAGCGCCTCCTGCTGCAGCACCCCGTACAGGCTGGGCAGGTCCCACTGCACCAGCGCCTGCGCCAGCGGCACCAGGCAGAAGACCAGCCCTTTTTTGAGCAGATGCAAAGAGTAGACGATGTGAAACCGGCCCTGCGCCGCCGGCCGCGGGGCGCTCACGGGCGGCCGCCCGTCAGGGCGGATTCCAGCCGGCGGGCGTCGTCGGCCTGCAGGCCGGGCAGCAGCAGGGCGCCCGCCGGGCTGTGCACCACCACCACGCTGGCGTGCAGCCGGCGCAGCAGCGGCGTCTCCAGCCGGGTGACCCCGCTGATGAACCGGGCGGGCATCCGCCGGGTGGTCTGGAACAGCACGCCCCGGCTCACCGCCAGTTCCCCGCCGCGCAGCCAGCAGCGCAGGCTGCCCAGCCGAACCCGGCAGATCAGGCTGGCCGCGCCGCACCAGCCCACGAGGAACACCAGCCCCGCAACCGGGCTCTGCCAGAACACAAAGGGGCTCAGCGCCAGGCCCGGCACCCACCACCAAAGCCCCATCACCAGCGCGCCGGCGGCGCTGCATCGGATCTCCACGGCCTATTCCTCCCCTCGACGCCCGGCGGCGTTTTCTATCAGTATACCGTATTTTGCCCGAAAGAACAAATCGAAACCCGGCGCGGCGCAAACTTCTGTTTTGCGCGGCGGTATGCTATAATATACCAGTACAAAAACCGAACGCGGTTTCGGCCGCGCCGAACGGGAGGTATCTCATGGATTTTTTGATCGCGGTCATCATGGGCCTGGTCGAGGGCATTACCGAATGGCTGCCGGTGAGCAGCACCGGCCATCTGATCCTGGCCGAGCGCATCCTGATCTTTCAGCAGCCGGAGGAGTTTGTCTCCATGTTCCGGGTGGTGATCCAGCTGGGCGCGATCCTGGCAGTGGTGGTGCTGTTCTTTAACCGGCTGTGGCCAATCGGAAAGCGCACCACGCGGGACGGGGAATTTCTCATGTTCAAGATGCCGGTGCTGCGGCTGTGGGGCCGGGTGCTGGTGGGCACGGTGCCGGCGCTGGTGCTGGGCCTTTTGCTGGACGACTGGCTGGACGCCCATCTCTACAACTACATCGTGGTGGCGGCCATGCTGATTCTGTACGGCATCTTCTTCATCCTGGTGGAGCGGTTTCCCCGGCCGGTGAAGGTGCGCAGCGTGCAGGAGATCACCCTGACCCAGGCGCTGATCATCGGGTTCTGGCAGGTGCTGGCCATGATCCCCGGCACCTCCCGCAGCGGCGCCACCATCGTGGGCGGCATGCTGCTGGGCCTGAGCCGGGCCGCCGTGGCCGAGTTCACCTTCTATCTGGCCATTCCGGTGATGGCGGGGGCCAGCTTTTTGAAGGTGCTCAAGTTCTTGCTGGGGGCGGGCAGCTTTACCCTGGCCCAGCTGGGGATCCTGGCGGTGGGATGCCTGGTGGCGTTCCTGGTGAGCTTGTTCGCCATCCGCTTTTTGATGAACTATGTGAAAAAGCACACCTTTACCGTCTTTGGCTGGTATCGCATCGCCCTGGGCGTATTGGTATTGCTGGTGATGTAAAGGCGCGCCGGCTCCGGGAGAGGCCGGCGCTCATACAAGGAGGAGAGAAAGACAATGGGGAAAGCAAAGGTTTGGTTCACCGATTTCCGGGCGGTGCCGGGCACGAATCTGCAGGCGAAACTGCGCCGGCTGCTGAACGCGGCGGGCTTTGCCCAGATGGACCTGGAAAAGAAGTTCGTGGCCATCAAGATCAATTTCGGTGAGCCGGGCAACATGTCCTATCTGCGGGCCAACTGGGTGCGCACGGTGGCGGATATGGTCAAGGCCAAGGGCGGTATCCCGTTTCTGACCGATTGCAATACCCTGTATGTGGGCCGGCGCAAGAACGCGGTGGAACACATCGAGGCCGCCTGGGAGAACGGGTTCGGCCCGCTGGCCGCCGGGTGCCCGGTGATCATCGCGGACGGCCTGAAGGGCACCGACGAGGTGGAGGTGCCGGTGGAGGGCGGCGTCTACTGCAAGACCGCCAAGATCGGCCGGGCGGTGATGGACGCGGACGTGGTGATCAACCTGACCCATTTCAAGGGGCACGAGAGCACCGGGTTCGGCGGGTCGCTGAAGAATCTGGGCATGGGCTGCGGCAGCCGAGCCGGCAAGATGGAGCAGCACAACACCGGCAAGCCCTCGGTGCATGCCGACAAATGCCGGGGCTGCCATGCCTGCACCCGGGTCTGCGCCCAGAGCGCCATCTCCTTTGACGAGAACAACCACGCCCATATCGACCACGACAAGTGCGTGGGCTGCGGCCGCTGCCTGGGCATGTGCAACTTTGACGCCATCGAGAACGAAAACTGGAGCGCCAACACCGATCTGGTCTGCAAGATCGCGGAGTACGCCAAGGCGGTGGTGGACGGGCGGCCCTGCCTGCATGTGAACTTCGTCATGGACGTGAGCCCCTACTGCGACTGCCACCCGGAGAACGATCTGCCCATCCTGCCGGATGTGGGCATCTTTGCCGCCGCCGACCCGGTGGCGGTGGATCAGGCCTGCGTGGACGCGTGCCTGGCCCAGGCCCCGGTGCCCGGCAGCCTGCTGTATGAGCGGATCCATGCGCCCGGGTTCCAGGATAAGGGCGACCATTTCACCAACACCACCCCCGAGGTGGAGTGGAAGGCCGGCCTGGAACACGCCGAGAAGATCGGCCTGGGCACCCGGGAGTATGAGGTCACCGTGGTGAAGTGATGTAGGCCGGACACCGATGCCGATCTGGGGGACCCTGGGCTGCGGGCGCAACAACGATGCGCCCGCTCGGCTGCGCCGACCGCCCTGCCGGTCCGGGTCTCCACCGGAGACCCGGCCGCTTCGCGGACCCGGGCCCCCAGACCCCCATCCAGGGCCGGAATTCTCCGGCCCCGGGGAATGTTTGAGGGTTAAGAACGGGGTTCATGCCCTGGGTTCCATCAAGATTTCCACAACGTATCAAATGTTTGTGGAAAACCTGCGCTTACATAAAAAGGAGAGGCCTGCCGTTTTTGCGGCAAACCTCTCCTTTACTGTTTTCCGGGGCCAAAGTATTTTGGCCCCTATTTCCGGGGTATGGGGGGACGTTGTCCCCCCATATTGGCTTAATACTTATGTCACTTCCCGGTACTCCTGTTGACCGCGTTGTAGAGTTTTGTGTAGTTGTCCAGGCTGTAGGAGGTTTTGCTCAGGGTGACGCCGGCGCTCTCCAGCAACTCTTTCTGGGAAGCGGGGTCCTGGATCAGCTGGCGGCACAGGGTATCGATCTCGCCCCAGTTGTCCCAGAACTTCTCATAGTTGGCGCTGTCCAGCCCGCTGACCCAATCGGCCACCAGCACCGCCAGGGTATCCCCGCTCATATCGGCGGCGTAGCTCTCCGACCACTCCACCAGCCCGGCGGCGGCAATGGCAGTTTTCAGGCTCACGCCGGCCTCGCCCTGGCCATAGGCCACGCAGGCGTCCAGTGCGGCGGACAGTTCCGGATAATCCCCGATCACCGGCACCGGCGTGGGGGTGGCGGTGGGCTGCGGCGCTTCGGTGGCGGCCGGCGTGGGGGAGGGGGTGGGTTGCGCGCTCTGGCTTTCCGGCTGCTGGCCGCACCCGGCCAGCAAGGCCAGCGCCAGCGCGGCCGCTGTCAAGGTTGATCTCCATCGCTTCATAGTTTCGATACCCGCCTTTCCTGGCCCGTAAGGGCCCGTTCGTTTTCAGGGTTGCGCCCCGGGCCGCACCCTCGTATAATAAGAGGCAGCGCAGGACCTTTGTTCTATATATGCGTCAAATCGGCAAAATATTTCAAAAATCCGCGTTTTGAAAGGAAGTTGTCATACATGAGTCTGGAATCCCTGTTCGCCTTTCTGCAAGAAAGCCCCAGCCCCTACCACGCGGTAGCCGCCGCCGCCCGCCGTCTGGAGGCCGCGGGCTTTGCCCCGCTGGCCGAGCACGCGGCTTGGCGCCTGGAGCCGGGCAAAGGCTACTACGTCACCCGCAACCAGAGCAGCCTGATCGCCTTCCGGCTGCCGCAGGGGGCGCTGACCGGCTGGCGCATCACCGCCGCCCACGGGGACTCCCCTACATTCTATGTCAAGAACACCGCGCTTGGCAGCGACAAGCAGTACGAGCGCTGGGAGGTGGAGGGCTACGGCGGCATGAACTGCGCCACCTGGCAGGACCGGCCCCTGGGCGTGGCCGGGCGGCTGGTGGTGCGCACCCCCGCCGGGGTGGAGAGCCGTCTGGTGGCCAGCGACCGGCCGGTGGCGGTGATCCTCAGCCTGGCCATCCACATGCAGCGGGACGTGAACAAGGGCCATGAGTACAACATCCAGCGGGATATGCAGCCCCTGGCCGGCATGAACGGCGCCAGCCCCGACCTGACCGACCTGTTGGCCGGCGTGGCGGAAGGGGAGACCCTGCTGGGCGCCGACCTGGTGCTCTTCCCCTGGCAGCAGCCCTGCCGGGTGGGCGGCGGGCTGTTCATGGCCGCCCGCATCGACGACCAGGCCTGCGCCTGGGCCACCCTGGAGGGGCTTCTCGCCGCCGCCCCCCATCCCTTCGCCGGGCAGGTGTACTGCCTGTTCGACAACGAGGAGGTGGGCAGCGGCACCCGGCAGGGGGCCCTGAGCAGCTTTTTGCCCGATGTGCTGACCCGGGCCGGGCAGGCCCTGGGCCTGGACGAGGAACAGCGCCGCCGGGCGCTGGCCGCCGCCTTCGCCCTGAGCGCCGACAACGGCCACGCGGTGCATCCCAACTTCCCCGACAAGGCCGACCCGGAAAATAAGGTCTGGCCCAACAAAGGGGTGGTGATCAAGTTCAACGCCGCCCAGAAATACACCTCCACCGGCCTGACCATCGGGCTGTTCCGGGCCCTCTGCGAACAGGCCGGCGTGCCCACCCAGATCTTTGCCAACCGGGCCGACGAGCCCGGCGGCAGCACCCTGGGCCATCTGCTGGGTCAGCAGGTGAGCGTGCCCATGGTGGACATCGGCATGGCCCAGCTGTCCATGCACTCCGCCATGGAGACCGCCGGCGCCGACGATCCCCAGTACATGGCCGACGCGGTAAAAGCCTTCTTCAACAGCCCCTTCGCCCCCACCGCCGACGGCAGCTGGACCCTGTAAATTTCCCCCGCAACCGCCGGTTGCATCAACAATTTGTATAGAATTTACAAATCGTATAGAGCGCCGAGAACATAGAAATCAACGATTTGTAAATGTATTACCATACGTATAGAATGGCGATAGCAAGCCAATAGGGGAGAGGAAATCCCGGCGCAAAGAGTTGCTTTTCCCCGCGGGCCAATGCATTGGCCCGCTAGATGGGGGCATGGGGGACTGTGTCCCCCATATTGGCTAAATACGAAGGAGCGTGAACCCATTGTCGCAAGTTGTGGGGCGGTTTGCCCCGTCGCCCAGCGGGCGGATGCATCTGGGCAACCTGCTGTGCTGCCTGCTTGCCTGGCTGAGCGCCCGCAGCGCCGGCGGCCGGGTGGTACTGCGGATCGAGGACCTGGACGCCATGCGCTGCCCCCGCGCCTACGCCGACCTGCTGGAACAGGACCTGACCTGGCTGGGCCTGGACTGGGACGAGGGCGGCAGCAAAGGCGGCCCCCACCGCCCCTACTACCAGAGTGAGCGCAGCGACATATACAATACGTACTATCAACGCCTTGTAAAACTTGGCGTAGTATACCCCTGCTTTTGCAGCCGGGGCCAGCTGCACGCGGCCAGCGCCCCCCACCGGTCGGACGGGCAGGTGGTCTATCCCGGCGCCTGCCGCGATCTGACCGCGCAGCAGGCGGCCCAGGCCGCCCGGCGCCGCCCGCCCGCCTGGCGGCTGCGGCTGCCCGATTCGCTGACCCTCTCCTTTATCGACGGGCACATGGGCCCGGTGACCCAGGATCTGGCCGCCGACTGCGGCGACTTTGTGCTGCGCCGGGCGGACGGGGTCTTTGCCTACCAGCTGGCCGTGGTGGTGGACGACGCACTCATGGGGGTCACCCAGGTGGTGCGGGGCGGCGATCTGCTCTCCAGCACCCCCCGGCAGCTCTGGCTCTACCGGCTGCTGGATCTGCCCGCGCCGGAATTTTACCACCTGCCGCTGCTGCTGGCCCCCGACGGACGCCGCCTGAGCAAGCGGGATGGGGACCAGAGCCTGGAACATCTGCAAAGCCGCTATTCCCCCCAGCAGATCATCGGCCGCCTGGCCTACGCCGCCGGCCTGCAGAGCGCCCCCGACCCGGCCTGCCCCGCCGATCTGCTGCCCGGCTTTTCCTGGGATAAGGTGCCCCGGCAGGACATCCGCCTGCCGGAGGGCCTGTTCTGACAATACGATTTGTATAATTATCTGCAAACATAACAAAACAGACGCGCCCCGCGGCGCGTCCGTTTTCGGTTATACCCGCGAGACAACTTCTTGCAGATCGGTGTTCAGAAGCACCTCTTTGATGTCCAGCAAACTCTGGCTGGCCATCGACAGGATGTTCACCCCCAGCTTGGCGTAGAGGGGGGCGGTCTGCGGGTTGGCGGCCGCCCGCCCGCAGACACAGACCGGGATGCCCGCCTCTTTGGCGGCCTTCACCGTCATGGCGATCATCCGCTGGATGGCCAGGCTGTCCGCCTTGTAATACCGGTCCAGCCGGGAATCCATCCGGTCCACCGCGTGGGTGTACTGGATCAGGTCGTTGGTGCCGATGCTGAAGAAGGCCGCCCCCGCCTGGGCCAGTTCCGGCGCGCAGATCACCGCCGACGGCACCTCGATCATGCAGCCGAACTTCAGATCCTCGTCAAAGGGCTGGCCCCGCATCCGCAGGTTCTCCTTGGCCTTTTCCACCTCGTCCATGGCCAGGCGGAAATCCAGCACCCCGCCCACCATCGGGAACATGATCTCCATGGGGCCCTGGGTGGACGCCCGCAGCAGCGCGCAGAGCTGGTCCTGGAACAGGTCGGTCCGGTCCAGGCAGAACCGCACCCCCCGCAGCCCCAGCGCCGGGTTTTTCTCCGGCAGCATCAGGCCCTCCACCAGCTTGTCCGCGCCCACGTCAAAGGTGCGCACCGTCACCGGCCGCCCCTGGGCCGCCGCCAGGCAGCTGCGGTAGAAATAGTACTGCTCCTCCTCGTCCGGGATGGAGCCCTTCATCAGCAAAAACTCGGTGCGCAGCAGCCCGATCCCCTCGGCCCCCTCGGCCACCGCCTGCTCGATGCCCCCAGGCTCGCTGCAGTTGGCCTGCAGGAACAGGCGGGTGCCGTCCAGGGTGACGCAGGGCTTTTCCCGCAGCCCGGCCAGACGGGCCTTTTTCCGGGCCATCGCCTCCCGCTTCAGGAGCACCTCCTTCTGCAGCGCGGTGTCCGGGTCCAGGATCAGCCGGCCCTCCCGGGCGTCCAGCACCGCCTGGTGCCCGTCGCAATGGGAGAGGAATTCCTCCCCCAGCTGGATCAGCGCCGGGATCCCCATGGTGCGGGCCACGATCGCCGCGTGGCTCTGGGCGCTGCCCTTGCTGGTCACGATCCCCAGCACCATCCCCCGGTCGATCGAGATGATGTCGCTGGGCAGGATGCTCTCCGCCGCCAGGATCATGGGCTGGTCCAGCACCAGCTTCTGGCGGGGTTTGCCGTCCAGGATCTCCACCACCCGGCTGCAGGCGTCCAGCACGTCCGCGCCCCGCTGGCACAGATACTCGTCCGGCAGATCCCGGATCCGCCGGGCAAAGATCTGGCCCGCCCGCTCGGTAGCGGCGGCGCTGCCCGCCCCCGCCGCTATGTAGTTGCCGATCTCGGTGAGCAGCGCCTGGTCGTCCAGCATCACCAGCTGAAACCGCAGGATGTCCCGCTCCTCGCCGTCGGCCTGCTCCATCAGGCTGCGCAGCTCGTCCTTGGCCAGCACCACCGCGGCGTCAAACAGCGCCCGCTCCTTGCTGCGGTCGTGGATCAGCCGCCCCAGGCCGCTGACCCCCCGGTCGATCCGCCGCACCGGACCCATGACCAGGCCCTCCGATACGGTCACGCCTGTGTATTCCCGCATGGATACCCCCTCCTTTTCGGGGCGGGCCGCCGCCCGCCGTGTATCTCTATACCGATCCGGCCCCCGCCGGTTCAGTCGGGAAGTTCCGGGCCCACCAGCGCCCGGTATACCGCCGCCGAGACAAACTCGGCCGGCTGCAGACTGGCCAGCGCCCCCTCGGCCCCCGCCTTGCCCGCGAACAGCGGCCACAGCCGCCGCGCCGGCGCCGGGTCCCAGGCACAGAGGAACGCCTGCTCCAGTTCCTCCAGGGTGTAGGCCCGGGTCGGGTCCACCCCGGCGGTCAGCGCCGCCAGTTCCAGCGGCGCCAGCGCCCGGTCCGCCTCCGGGCCCAGCCGGTTCAGCGCCAGACCCTCGGTCAGCGCCAGGTGCGGCCAGCGCCGCAGCACCGGCCCCATCACCTCCGCGTAGGGCGCCGCGAAGGCACGCTCCGGGTCGGCGCACCGGATCCCGTAGGCCGCCCCCCGCAGCCGCCCGAACGCCCGGTAGGCGTCCAGATAGCCCAGCGCGATGTTCCGCCGGGCGGTATCCGGCTCAAACTGCAGGATGCTGCCCAGTTCCCAGAAACTGTGGATCCGGATGGTGGGCAGCCCCGACCGGTTTTTCCGGGTAATACCCACCCCGTCCACATCCACCGCCACCAGTTCCTCGGCCCCCATGCGGGCCGCCAGGGCGATGGGCATATTGTCGTTATAGCCCCCGTCGATGTACTCCACCCCGTCGATCTGCCGGGGCCGGAACGCCGGAAAACAGGCCGCCGACGCCAGCAGATACTGGGCCAGCTGCCCGCGGGGGATCTCCTCCAGGGTGAGCTGCCGGGGCTTGAGCCCCCGCAGCTCCACCGTCACCAGGCCGAACCGGATGGGGGAGGCCCGCAGCGCCTCCTCGTCCAGGATGCGGGCCACGATGCCCTCCAGCGGGGTCACGTCCAGCCCGCCCTGCTCCACAAACTGCCGCAGCATCACGCCGGTGGGGTCGGCCGCCCGGTCGCCCGGCAGGGCCATCACGTCGTGGCTGTTGATGGTCAGCCACATGTCCCGGGCCACCTCGGTCAGCCCCAGGGCGAACATCGCCCCGTTCAGGCATCCCACCGAGGTCCCCGCGATCACCCCCGGGTCCCAGCCCATCTCCTGCAGCGCCTGCCAGGCCCCCACCTGGTAGCTGCCCCGGGCGCCGCCCCCGGCCAGCACCAGACCCCGGACGGGGCCCTCCCGCCGGGTCATACGCGCGCCGCCGCCCGACCGGGAAAAACCGGGCAACGGAAAAGAATGGTAAGGTTTTGTAACAAGTGTACCATAATTCACCACAAAAAGATAGGGAAAAACGCGGTCAAACCGATGGATTTCTGGTATCAGTATAGCACACCAGCCGGCAAGGTGTGTGTCGGAATCGTTAACCCGCGCCACTTTTTTGCCGGGGCCAACGCCCGGCGGCAAAAAGATTGACGCGGGCCGCCGGGTTTGGTATAATAAAATACAGTCGGCACCAAAGCGCCGGCGCGATACCCCATCACAGGGAGAGTTGTCCGAGTGGTCGATGGTGCAGCACTCGAAAGGCTCCGGGCCACTGGCCGATTCGTCCGCCGGGTTTGGCTTCACACGGGGCTGAAAGCAGGGTGTGCGTCGAAATTTTCCGCTCGTATCTTGCATCGAAATCTTGCATTTTTCCAAAGGGCCCGCAAAACGGACCGTCAAAATTGAATAGGGAGCAGTACTCAAGTGGTCGAAGAGGCGTGACTCGAAAGACTCTCGCCCTTTGGTCAATTTGTCCGCAAGGAATGGCTTAACAGTGGGCTTTTCCTTGGGTGCGCATCCGATTTTTCCTGCGTTATCTTGCATCGAAATCTTGCATTTTTCCAAATATCTTGCAAGGCGGTGCTTGAAAATTAAATATGGAGACGTATCGAAGTGGTCGTAACGAGAACGACTCGAAATCGTTTTGTCCAGAGATGGGCACGTGGGTTCGAATCCCACCGTCTCCGCCAGAATGGGGGCAAGGATGGAAGCATCCTTGCCCCCTGCTTTTTAGAGAACATCCGACAGAACAGGGGGCTTGACCATGACGATTCGAAGCATCGAACCCTCCAGCGCGGGGGCGGTGGCGAAGCTGATGTCCACCATCAAACCCGACTGGTGGGATTTTGAGGGGGCGAACCAGCAGCTGCAGGACGTGGGCCTGTTGGCAAAGCTGGTGGGCTGGTACCTGGAGGAGGACGGCGCACCCAAGGGCTGGCTGCTCTGCGCCGAGTACGAGGGATACTCCTGTCTGACCATCGAAAACCTGGGCTACGACGAGGACGGCGCCTTCGTGATGGAAAAGCCGCTGGAGCCGTTGCTGCGCCGGGCCGAGGAGCACGCCCGGCAGAAGGGCCTGCGCAATATGCGGTACATCATCGGCTCCACCGATATGTCTTGCCATGGGCACCCCATCACCGATTTTGCCGAGGAACTGCGCACCCTGCGCTCTTTGGGGCGGGCGCATTTTGACTATTTCCGCTCCGTCGGTTTTGTGCCCACCGGGTTTATCCCCAACTGCTACGGGGTGAATTACCACGGCATCATCATGATCAAATCGCTGCTGTGAGCCTCCGGGGGCAGGCTGTTCAGTCGGAGAAATAAGCGCCGCCGCGCGGGGCCGGGGTTTCCGGCTCCGCGCTTTTGCTTTTCACCACCGGCTTTCCGGCAGTTCCTCGGGCAGCGCCAGGGCCTTTTCCATCGTGGCAGCGCTCAGCTGTTTCGACTGGGAATCCAGATGGGCGTAGATGTTCGCCGTGGTGGAGATATCGCTGTGGCCCAACCATTCCTGAATTTGCTTCATGGGCACACCCTGCTTCAACAGCAGGCTGGCGCAGGAGTGCCGCAGATCGTGGAAGCGAATCTTCCGCAGGCCGTGCTCCTTCAGCAGCTGGGCGAAATTGTCGGTCACAGTATTGGGGAGGATGAGGTTGCCCATCTCGTCCACGAACAGATAGCCCTTGAATTTCTGGTTGTAGCAGTTGCCGCAGAGTTTCTCGTTGTACTTCTGCTGCTCCTTCAGTGCCCGCAGCCGCTGGGCGAAGCACTCCACCAGCGGCAGGGTTCGCAGGCTGGACTTGGTCTTGGCCCGATCCGCCTGGATGAGAAGATGTTTCCCTTCCACGCTGGCGGTGGTCACCGTGTGGCGGATGGTGAAGGTACCCGCCGCGAAGTCGATGGCATCCCACCGCAGGCCCAGCACCTCACCTCGCCGCAGTCCGTAGAAGGCCGCGAACTGAATGATGAGTTCCAGCCGGTGCCCCCGGGCGGCCTCAAACAGCTGCTCCATCTCCTCGGCGGTGTAGTAGGCAGCCATGTACCGTTCCGGCTTGGGGCGTTCCACCTTGTCCACCGGGTTGCCGGGAATAAGATCCAATTTTACCGCCTGCTTCAGAGCCTTGTGGAGATTCGCGTGCAGTTTCAGTATGGAGGTGCTTTTCAAGAATTTCCGTTCATGGAGATAAAAACTCTGGATGTGACGCGCCTGCAGGCCCCCCAGCGTGATTCCGGTGGGTTCGAAGTAGGGAACGATGTGGTCCTTCACGTTGAAGCAGTAGGACGACCAAGTGGTGGGCTGCACCGAGGAGCGGATGATCTCCAGCCAGTAAAGCATATAATCGCTGAACAGCATATCCGGGCTCAAATCGTCCGAGCGGTTCGGCACCGGCGGCGTGAAGGCTCGGCGGGCCTGTCGCAGCAGTTCGTCCGCCTTTTTCTTGTTGCCCTTCACCGGCAGCCCGGTGCCCTGCCATTTCTGCACCCGTTTGCCGTCCGGGCCGTTGTAACTGAGTACGATGTAAAAGTAGCCGTTCTTTTCGGCCAACCGGCCTGCTACCATGGACATTCCTCCTTTTAGTTGGTGTTCTCCGGGTCCGACACAAGAATACCCGGAACCCGGGCCGAAAGCTATTCACAAAAGTGTACAAGGATGTGTGCCCGGATTGGGTACACATCCACCAGACTGCCCGCGCCGGGTAAACCGGCGCGGGTGTTTTGGCTTTAGCGGATTCAGTCTTTGTCCCGGCGCTTGGGACGGGGCTTGTCCCGCTCCTGCTGGCGGCGGTATTCCTCCCGACAGGCGGCGGTCTTTTCCACCTTCTCGATGATGCGTTTGGCGGCCGCGTCCTCTTTCCGCAGGGCGGCGATTTGGCGGGTCAGTTCCGCCCGCCTCTGGGCTGCTCCGGGCGGCGGTTCCCTCCACCGCAGCTGCCGGGCGCTGTCCGCCCGCTCTTTGCAAAGGGCGGTGATTTGCTCCGCCAGTGTCTCCCGGTGGGCTTTTACCTCCGCCACCGTGGAAAAGCCCTGCTCGCTGGTCAGGTGCAGTTCCTCCAGCGTCTTGCCGATGTCCCGCCACAGGGCGTTGATCTCCGGCCAGTTCACCCGGGGGGCGGTCCGCTTCGGGTAGATGCCCAGCTGGTAGCAGTAGTGGAGGTACAGCCGGAACAGGCTGTTCTTTTGGCCGGTCAGCGGGCCTTTGCAGCGGCAACGGCGATGGACTGCCCTGGGCCGCGGCACGGGCCGCAGGCTGTACTTTGGGTCAAAGTTCAGGGCGTAAAAATGGGGGCCGTACCGGGCGAAGTTCTGGGCCAGCGCCCGCTCCAGAGCGGGCCAGTCGTATTCAGCACCCAGCCGGTAGACCCGCACGGCCCGGCCGCCGTCCAGCGAACGGAGGGTAGCGTACTTGCGCCCTTCCTCCCGCCGCCAGAGATACCCCTGCTGCCGCAGCACCCGGGCGAAGTCCCGCTCGGTGCTGGTTTGGGCCAGGGCCTTGCGGATGGCCTGGCGCATCGCCTCGTACCGGGTCTGGCCCGTGCCCTCGTAGAGAGGCCGGGGCTTTTTGCCGCCGGGCTGCCGGATAACCGACAGGGCGTGCTCCCGGCAAAGCTGATCGGACACCCGGCGCATCTCCCGGTATTGATCTCGGCGCTGCTCATACTTCTTGCCATCTACATAGGATACCGCGTTGATGACGAAGTGGTTGTGCAGGCAGCCAGTGTTCAGATGGGTGGCCACCAGCACCTGAAATCGCCCGCCCCACACCCGGCGGGCCAGCTCTACCCCGATGGCGTGGCACTGCTCCGGGGTCACCTCTCCGGACTTGAAACTCTGGTAGGCGTGCATCGCCACCACTCCCTCGGTCTTGCCGAACTGCTCCTGCACCGCCCGCATCTCCGCCCAGGCGGTGGCGGGGCGGCAGTGGATGCCGCTCACCAGCTGGGCCGTTTCCTGTAAAGTGGTCTTGGCGTCGTTCTCCGCGTAGTGCAGCGCCTGAGCCAGGCCGCTGTACTCGGTCTTGTCCGGGTTGGCGGCGTAGTC
>CALXIA010000045.1 GCA_944388245.1 uncultured Gemmiger sp.
GGCGCTGGCGTCGGCGCGCTCCAACAACGCTTTGGCCCGGGCAAACATATCTTCGTAGGTCATGACACTCTCTCCTTTTGGCCTGCGGCCGTTTCCTTTGACAGTAGCGTACCACGTTTCGCCCGCCGGGTCAACCAAGATCCGGGAAACCGCCGCTTGCACATCCCGCGGATTTGCGCTATACTGATTGTGTTCAGACCGCCGCGGTTCGCTTATGCGCCGCGGCGGTCCTTGTTGTTACACTTTATGGGAAAGAGGGTATCGTGTTATGGATTCCAAGATCCATCCTGCCATTGACCGGCCGGTGCGCCGGGTGCTGCTGCTCTGCGGCGGGCTGTGCGTGATGGCGTTCGGGGTGGCGTTTTCCATCAAGGCGGAACTGGGCACCTCGCCCATCTCCAGCGTGCCGTACGCCACCGCCGCCATCTCCGGGCTCTCGGTGGGCATCACCACCATCATCATGAACTTTTTGTTTGTATTGATCCAGATCGGCATCCTGCGGCGCCGGTACGACTGGTTCCAGCTGCTGCAATTTCCGGCGGCCATCGTCTTTGGGCTGACCATCGATGCGGCTGAGGCCGCCCTGGCCGGCGTCACCGCCGGCAACTATCTGGTACAGTGGCTGCTGTGCGCGGCGGGCATCTTCCTGATCGCCTTCGGCATCAGTATGGAGGTCACCGCCGGGCTGGTGACCACGGCGGGCGAAGGCATCGTGCTGGCCATCTGCCAGGTGGCGCCGGTCAAGTTCAGCAACATGAAGGTAGCCTTTGATGTGACGCTGGTCTGTCTGGCGGTGGTGCTGTCCCTGCTCTTTCTGGGGCACCCGGAAGGGGTGCGGGAAGGCACCCTGGCAGCGGCGGTCTGCGTGGGGCTGGTGGCCCGGCAGACCAACAAGATCATAAAGAAGGCGGAGGCGGTCATCCTCCCCTGACCTGTGAAAAACGGAGCGCCGGCGGGCGCTCCGTTTTTTGCTTTTTCAGATGTCGGGGGCCTCGGTGAAGCAGTGCATGTGCAGCGGGCCCAGCACCTTGAAGCCCTCGCCCAGCGCAAAGCCTTTGTCCTGGGCCAGGCGCTGGCTCTGCATGGTGAAGTAGACCCGATACAGCCCCAGCATTTCTTCGTTCAGCTGGGTGTGGTGCAGCGCCATGGCCGCGAATTTCTGCTCAAACGTATCGGTCACATCCACCACCGTGTTGGGATTCTGGGTAAAGTAGAACGCGATGGCGGCGGGCTGCCAGGGCCGGGTGCCGGTGCCCCGGGGATACCCGGCCAGCGCCGACGAGATAAAAGCCTGGGCCGCCGCTTTGCCGGTAACCACATGATCCTGATGCGCCTCATACAGCGCCCAGGGATCCGGGCAGAAGAGCACCTCCGGCCGCAGGGTGCGCACCAGTTCAGCGATCCGGCCCGCCAGGGCGGGAATATCCTTGAGGGAGCCGTCCGGTTCCTCGAAAAAGTGGAAGGCCGACGCGCCCAGAGCCCGGCCCGCGGCCTCGGTCTCATGCCGGCGGGCAGCCGCCAGGGCCGCCGGGGCGGCGGGGCCGGCCGACTGGCCCAGATCCCCGTTGGTAACGGTCAGGTAATGGATCTCACAGCCCCGGGCGGCCAGCGCCGCGACGGTACCGCCCATGCCGATCTCATTGTCGTCCGGATGAGGCTGGATGCAGAGCACCCGTTTTGCGTCCAGAATGGGGGGCGGGGCAAAGAAAGCGGATACGTCCATGATTTCCCTCATTTCTCCGCCGAGCGGCGGTTTTCCAGGTCTTGTCGGATGGATTCGATCTGCGCCGGCCGCAGCCGGTAGAACAGCAGGGGTATGGCCGCCAGCACAAAGCAGGCCGCGGGAGCCAGATAGACAATGGCGCTCAGGCCGGTGGTCAACGTGGCGGTGGGGGCCATGTTGTCCACATAGTGCATGGCGGTGAGCGAAACGCCCAGAAGCCCCTTGGCCAGGGTGGAACTGAGTTTGTTCAGGAAGGTGTTCATGCTGAACACCACCCCCTCGCCCCGAAAGCCCAGCTTATACTCCGCGTAGTCGATGGCGTCCATGAGCATGGAGGTGCTGCAGATGGTGGTGAGGCCGGTAAAGAAGAAGCTGACCCCCAGCAGCGCCAGCCCCACGGCCGGGCCGCCGCCCAGCACAAAGGGCAGGGCGCTGGACACCGCGCCGCCGGCGCAGGCCGCCAGGAAGATGTACTTTTTATCAAAGCGGCGGATGAGCGCCGGGGAGACCGCCATACCGAAGACCATGCCCAGCACCAGGCTCAGGCCGATCCAGGTCACATAGCCGGAATCCCCCCACACATACACCGCGAAATGCATCTGGGCCACCTGCCGCAGGTTGTTGACCATGTTGACGATCAGCAGCGCTACCATCAGGGCTTTCAGCGGGGCGTTGTCCAGAATGGTATGGATGTTCTTTTTGAAGGGAACGCCGGTGGCGGCGGACTGGATGCGCTCCTTGACAAAGAAGCCGCTGAGCAGCATGAGCAGCGCCCCCACGCCGGCCACAATCGCGGCCGCGGCGGTATAGGCCCCGGCCGCGCGCTCCCCGCCGAACAGATTCAGCAGCGACACGCTGCCCACCGACACCACCACGGTGCCCAGGGTGCCGCCGATCTTGCCCAGGGTGACCATGCTGTTTTTGGCGTTCGGGTCCCGGGAACAGACCGAGGAGATGGCCCAGATGGGAATGTCGTAGACGGTATAGGACATGCCCCAGCACACATAGCATACCGCCGCCACGGCGATGGTGCCCCCCAGCGAGCCGCCGAAATGGGAAAAACAGAACAGGGTGGTCAGGAAGATCACCGCCGGGCCGGCCAGCAGATAGGGCCGGAACTTGCCCCAGCGGGTGCGGGTGCGGTCCGCGATCATGCCCATCAGAATATCGTTGACCGCGTCCCACAGGCTGGCCGCCACTAAAATGATGGTGACGCTCTGGGAAGGGATGCGCAACAGGTCGGTAAAAAAGAACATGACGTACATGGTCACGAAGCTGTAGATCATGTTCTGACCCAGCAGACTGCCGGTATAGACGAGCTTTTCGCCCGCCGCGATGGTTTGCCGCATAGTCATCCTCCTTTCCTTATCGGCGGCGCGCCGCCATGCGCCGCGCCATTCGGATGCCGCCCTCGGCCGGGTCGTCCCCTGCCGGGGCACAGGCACTTCGCAACTCGGCCGGCAGATTCTGCAGCACCAGCCCCGCATACCGGGCGCTGCGCATGCAGCCCCCCGCCAGCACCAGCCGCACGGGTGTGCCGGCATCCGGCCCGATACGGGCGAAGGCCGCCTTGACCAGCGCTGCCAGATGGGCCGCGCCCCGGGCCAGGATCGCGTCCTTTTCCGGTTCCGGCGGCCCGTTCAGCAGCACCGACGCCAGCGCGGCGATCTGGTCCGCGCCATTCAGCGCCGTGGCGGCGCCGGGCAACTGTTCCAGCGAAGAAAGCCCCAGCGCGCGGGCCAGCTCCGCGAACCAGGGCAGAGAGCCCCGGCAGCCGTCGCAGAACAACAGGGCCTGTTCCAGCGCCCGGCAGCCCAGCCACCAGCCGCTGCCCAGATCGCTGAATCCGTATCCCCAGCCCCCCGCGCGCACCGCCCGGCCCGTCCGGTCCACCCCCATGGCGATGGAGCCGGTGCCGGCGATCAACACCACGCCCGGCGGCTCCGCCGCGGCATAGAAGGCAGGCAGCGCGTCGTTGCACAGGGTGTACCGGCCCGGCTGCCACCCCAGGGCTTCGATCATGGCCCGGTACTGCGCTTCATCGGCGGGGCAGTCGCAGCCGGACATTCCAAATACGCCATGGGCCACCGTTTCCGGCCCGGCGCCGGTCTGGGCCCACAGATCCGCCAGACCCCGGGCCAGGTTCTCCCGGGCGGCGGCGAGGCCCACCGACTTGATGCTGGAGGCCCCGGCACGGGAGCGGTACTCCCGCCCGTCCGCGCCCTGGAGCAGGAAAGCGGTTTTGGTGCCGCCTCCGTCCACCGAAAGGAACCAGTCCATTGCTGTTTTCCCCTTTCGACCGTTTTCTTTATTGTACCATCCGGCGCACAAAAACTCAACGCCGGGCCCCGAGAGGCCCGGCGTTGTTCCATTTCTTATATTCGTGATTCAGGCCAGCGCCCGGCAGACCATGCGGCAGAGGTTTTCCGCCTGCACCGGGCTGTCCGCGGGGCCCTGTACCGCCGCGGCGGAGGCCATCAGAGCGGTCTCCACCACGCAGCGGCAGTAGTCGTCCGGCCAGGCGGCGCGGATGGCCCCCTCCGCTCGGCCCTGGGCGATCAGCGCCTGTTCCAGTGCCCGCAGCCGCTCCAGCAGGTCCTGCCCGGCGCCCGGCAGGCAGCAGCCGTCCCGATGTTCTATGCCGCTGGTCAGGCTGCGGTAGACCATGCCGTCCCCCAGCATGGTGTCCCACAGGGCTTGCAGCATCCCGGCCACATGCTCCTCAAAGCGGCCTGGTCCAGCCATGATCCGGTCCAGCCGGTTCAGGATCTGGGTCAGACTCCAATGAACGGTACCGGCCAGGATCTCCTCTTTGGAAGAAAAATATTCATACAGGGTGCCCTTGCCCAGGCCGGCCGCGTCCGCGATCTGCTGTACCCGCAGGCTGCCCATGTCCGCCCGCTGCCGGGCCAGCGCCAATACGCCGCTGAATACCTGGATCTGTTTATCGCTGTAGGTCATGTCAGTCCTCCCCCACGTCGATGTTCTTCAGTTCCCGCCGGAACAGCAGGTCATACAATACCGGAACCACGATCAGGGTCAGCAGGGTGGCGTAGCTCAAACCGCCGATGGTCACCAGCGCCAGCGGCCGGCTCATGGCCGCGCTGGCGTCGGTGCTGAGCACCAGCGTCACCATGGCCAGAATGGTGGTGAGGGCAGTCATCAGGATGGGACGGATCCGGTCGCGGCCGGTGCGCACCAGCGCCTCCCGCTTTTCCATGCCCTCCAGGCGCAGCTGGTTGGCGTAGTCCACAAAGACGATGCCGTTGTTCACCACTACGCCCGCCAGCACCAAAAAGCCCAGCATAGCAATGACCGACAAACTCTCTCCGGCGATCAGCAGCGCCAGCAGACCGCCGGTAAAGGCCAGCGGCATGGTGAACATGACGATGAAGGGGGACAGCAGGCTCTGGAACTGGGCCACCATGATCAGGTAGATAAACACTACCGCCAGCAGGATCATCAGCACCAGGTCGTGCATGGCGCTGCCGATGGTAGCGCTCTCGCCCTCGATGGTCACCTCCACCCCCTCGGGCGGCTGGTAGGCGGCCAGCTTTTGCTCCACCTGGCGCGCCAGCAGGCTGGTGTTGTAGCCGTCGGCGGTGGAGGCGCTCACCGTGATGTACCGGGCCTGGTTTTCCCGGTTGATGGAGTTCACGCCGGCGGACTGCTGCAGGGTGGCAAACTCCCGCAGGGCGTGTTCCTCCTTGACGCTCTCGCCGTTTTCATCGGTGGAGGTGGTGGTGAAGGTATAATCCAACAGGGTATCCGCGTCGGGGGCCGCCGCGGCGTCCACCACTACCACCGGGTAGGAATCGGTTCCCACCGTCAGGGTGGTGGAACTGGTCTCGGTGGTCAGCGCGGTGCTCAAATCGCTGAAGATCTGGGCCACCGTCAGGCCGTACTGCATGGCGGTGTCCTTGTTGATGATCAGGTGCAGCTGATCGTCGCCGTCCTCCTGGCCGTTGGTGATATCGGTAAAGCCCTCCACCTGGCCCAGCAGGTCCATCATATCCTCGCTGACCGCCAGCAGCTGGTCCAGATCGTCGCCGGACACCCGCATCTGCAATCCGCTGCCCCCCAGCACCGACAGGTCCATATTGGAGGTGGAAACGCTGATCTCGGCGCCCAGGTCGGCGGTGGCGGCGGTAATAGCGGCGGCCACCTGGCTGTTGTCCTTGGATGCCTCCTCATCCAGCAGGATGTAGAAGCTGAAGCTGCTCACCGTGTCGGAGCCTCCGCCCATGCCCAGCAAAGCGCTCCCGCCGCCGGACATGGCGCCCACATACTCCACCCCCTGCTGATCCAGGGTGCGGGCCATGATCTCGTCGGCCAGAGCGTAGGCGTCCTCCCGGGTAGTGCCCTCCGGCACCTGGGCGGTCACGGTCATCTGGTTGCCGCCCATCTGGGGCATGAACTCCAGCCCCATGCGGCTGGTCTGCCAGGCCGCGAAGACCAGCAGCGCCAGCGCGCCGGCCAGCGGCGCGGCCTTGTGGCGCAAACACCAGCGCAGGGCCTTCTCGTAGGCGGCCACCATCCGGTCAAACCAGGGATGGGGCTTTTCCTTCTCCTTGCGCAGCAGGGTGGAACTGAGGGTGGGCACCAGGGTCAGGGCCACGACCAGGCTGGCGCACAGGCTGTAGGCAATGGTCAGGCCCATATCCGCGAAGAGCTGCCGGGTCAGGCCCTCGGTAAACACGATGGGCAGAAACACGCAGACGGTGGTCAGGGTCGAGGCCGCGATGGCGGCGGCCACCTGCTTGGCCCCCTGCACGGCGGCCCGGGCGGCGGGCATTCCCTGGCCCCGCAGCCGGTAGATGTTCTCCATGACCACGATGGAGTTGTCCACCAGCATGCCCACGCCCAGCGCCAAACCGGACAGGCTGACGATGTTCAGGGTCACGCCGGTGAAGTACATGAGCACCAGCGCGAACAACACCGAGATCGGGATGCTGAAGGCCACCACCAGGGTGGGCCGCACGCTCTTGAGGAAAACCGCCAGCACCAGGATGGCCAGCGCGCCGCCCCAGGCCAGGTTGGACAGCACCGAGTTGACGATCATAGCGATGTAATCCCCCTGGTCCATCAGCGGGGTGATGCGCAGGCCCTCGTATCGGGCTTCCAGTTCCGCGATGGCCTCATTCACCGCTTTGGACACATCGGAGGTGCCGGCGGTGCTGGCCTTGGAGACCGACAGGATCACCGCCTGGTTGCCGTTGACCCGGGCGTAACTGTCCTGGGCGTTGTCGGTGACCACCACCTCCGCCACGTCGGACAGGCGCACGTCCCCCACCCCGTCGATATCCATGTGGACCAGCAGGGTGTTTTCCATATCTTCCAGGCTGGAGAACTCATCCCCGATCCGGAGCATCAGCTTGCCGTCGCCGTCGTTGATGTAGCCGGCGGGCATGGAAAAGTTCTGGGCGGTCAGGATGCCCGCGATGGTCTGGCCGGAGAGCAGCCCGGTGATGTCCGCGTTCTCCAGCGCGGCGGTGCGGGCGTCAGCCAGCTGGTCCTGGGCGTCCTGCAGCTGCTGCTCGGCGTCCTCCAGGGCGGTGCGGGAGGCGGCGATCTGGGCCGTGCCCGCGCCGAAGCCCGCGGCCGCGGCGATCTTGCCCGCCTCGATCTGGGCGTAATAGTTCTTGGCCTGGGTCAGCCCCTCGTCGGCCGCCTTCTTCACCGCTTCGGCGGCGGCGATCTCGGTGGCCAGATTGGCCAGCGCCGTGTCGATCTCGGTGATGCGTGCGGGCATAGCCCGGATGGTGCCGGCCATCTGGGATACGCTGCCCACCGTGGCGCAGCCCTGGGCAATCAGCGCCTGCAGGCTGGCCTTGAGGGGATTGGCCTCCGGCAGGCCGTCCGCCACCGTCTGCAGCGCCTGGTCATCGGTCAAGCCCATGCCGGTCAGCGAACCGTACATCAGATCCATGCCCTGGGCCACCGTTTCCAGCGCCGCCTCCACTGCGGCGGTATCCGCCGGGTCCAGATCGGGCGCTACGGTCTGCGCCAGGGCCACCATCGCCTTCCAGCGCATCTCCTTTTCCGCCTCCAGCGCCGCCTTGCTGGCCTGCAGGCTGGTCACCTGGCTGGCCAGCGCGCTGGCCTGGGCCACCGCCGCGTCCACCTGGGCGCTGGCCTGGGCCAGTTCGTTGCCGGTCTGGGCCTGGGTATCCTCCAGTTTGGCCTGGGCGCTGTCCAGTTCGGCGCGGCCGTCGGTCAGTTTCTGCTGCGCGTCGGCCAGCTCCGTCTGTGCCTGGTCCATCTTGTCATTGACACTGGCCAGGACCTTGTCGTTCAGCGCGTCGATCCGGGCCTGATCCAGCCGCACCTCCACCGTCTTTTCCACCAGGCCGGTGCCGCTTACGCTGGCTACGCCGGCCTGCCGTTCCAGATAGGGGGTGACCTCATCCTGCACGAACTGGGTCAGTTCATAGATATCCATGCCCTCCTTGTCCACGCTGGCCACCACCACCGGCAGCATATCCGGGCTGATCTGCAGCAGCATCGGGCTGGACGCCGTGTCCGGCAGATAGCCGCCCACCTGGTCCAGCGCGGTGGACAGGTTGACCATGGCGGTGTCCATATTGGTACCGCTCTCAAATTCCAGGATCAACATGCTCATATTCTCGCTGGACACGCTGGACAGGTTGGCCACCCCGTTGATGGTGCCGAAGGCTGACTCCAGCACCTCGGTGACCGAGGTCTCCACCTTTTCCGGGCTGGCCCCGGGATAGGTGGTCACCGCCACCACATAGGGCAGTTCCAGCGAGGGCAGCAGATCGGTGGTCATGTTCAAAAAGCTGATGACGCCCAGCACCAGCACCAGTACCACCGCCACTACCACGGTATAGGGCTTTTTTACACAAAATTTCGACATACGATTTCTGGTTCTCCTTGCTAACGGGTGCGCGGACGCGTCTGCGCCCGGCCGACCGACCGGTCGGTCGGAAACGATTTGAGTATACTGCATTTTGTTTGCGCGCGCAAGAGGAAAGAAGGCGCTACTTCTTCAAATCTTTCTGTTTTGTGAGGGTTGTGTGTGGTTTGTCCTCGTTTCACGGTTTTTTTCGTATGGGACTGTGTATGGTAAACGTATGATTTTCCTGCACACCATCCGTAAAGAGGAGTTTTCCATGCCGTTTTTTCTGTTTATTCTGCTGGTCCTGCCCGTACCCCTGGCGCTGGGCGCCCGCACCGGCCGCCGGTTTTCCGAATGGCTGCCCCTGTACCTGGGCGGCGCGGCGGTACTGGCCTATCTGCTGGGGCTTATCGGCGCGCTGGCCATCGCGCCCTGGCTGTTTGCCGCCGCGGCCGTCGCCGGATGGGCCTATCTGTTCGCCCGTCTGGCGGCACGCCCGGGCCAAGCCGGCCGTGCCGGTTTTCTGCGGGCGATCGGGCAGCCGGACCTGATCGCCTTTGCCGGGGCGCTGGCGCTGCTCTGGTGGATCTGCCAGGGGCGGCGCTTCCTGGGCTGGGACGAATTCTCCCACTGGGGCCTGGCACTGAAGGGGATGCTGCTGGAGGACCGGCTTTCCTGTCTGACCAGCATTCAGGACGGGTTCAAGGAATATCCGCCCGCAGCCTCCCTGTTCCAGTACCTGCTGCTCAAATCCTCCGGGCTGGGCATGCGGGAGGACGCGGCGCTCTTCGCCCAGGGCATCTTCGCGGTGGGATTTCTGTTCTATCCGCTGCACCGGCTCACCGGCGCAAAGGGCTGGCGCACAATGCCTGTGGCGGCACTGGGGCTGCTGTTCGTGCCGCTGGTGCTCTATCCGAACTTTTATACCGAAACCACCGCCGACGGCCTGCTGGGGGTGGTATGGGGCTTTATCCCGCTGGTATGGTTTTTGGGGCGGCGCGGGCGGCTGGAACGGGCCATCCTGGCTCTGGCGGCGGCGCAGCTTTGCCTGACCAAAAGCACCGGCCCGCTGCTGGCCGCGCTGGCGCTGGCAGTAACGCTGCTGCCGGTGCGGGGCGGCAAAACGCGCCTGTCTGCGCGGCTCAAGGCGCTTGCCCCCGCGGCCGCGGCCGCTGTGTTCACCGCGGGCAGCTGGCAGCTGCTGCTGACCCTGGCGCAGGTGCCCCGCCGCTGGAGCCCCCAGGGCTTGAGCCTTGGCAGCCTGTGGGCGCTGTTTGTGCAGCACCAGCCGGGCTGGCGCATCCAGGTGATCCGCAGTTACTGGGCCAACCTGGCCGGCGACTGGAACTATGGCGGGCTGCCCTTTTTGCATTTTCCCTTTCTGGCCTTCTTTGCGCTGGGGGCGGCGCTCACGGTGCTGGTGGCAAAACTCTGCGCCGGCGCCGACCGGCCGCGGCTGGTCACGGCCATGGCCGGCATGGGCGGCGCGCTGGCGCTGTATGTGCTGTTTGTGCTGGCGGGCTATCTGTTCTGGTTTGTGGAGACCGAAGCTCTGATGCTGGCCTCCCTGTCCCGTTACCTGAACGCGGGGGTGCTCGCCTGCCTGCTGGTGCTGGCCGGGTTCGGCCTGACGGCGCTGAGTGGGCTGCGGTTGCGCGGACTGCTGGCGGGCACGGCGGCGGTGGCCCTGCTGTGGGCCGCGCTGACCAGCCCGGCGCCGCTGGCGGTATGGGAGGCCATCCTCCACGCGCCCGACGAGGCGGCCTATACCCGGGATTCCGCCCAGCCCTATCAGCAGGCGGCCGATCGGCTGGCCGCGCTGGAGCCGGAGGACGACGGCCGGCTGAACGTATACATTGTGTCCCAGAACGACCTGGGGCTGACCAACCTGCGGCTGGACTACGAACTGGCGCCGCTCTATCTGCCGGAACACGCCTCCAGCCTGGGGACCCCGTACGGTGAGGCGGATATCTGGACCTGGGCCTGCACCCCTGCCGAATGGGCCGCCGAACTGGCCCGCCACTATCCATATGTCTATCTGTACAAGGTGGACGAATCCTTCGCGGCACAATTTGCTTCGCTGTTTGAGGATGCGACTTCCATCGCAAACGGGAACCTGTTCCGGGTGGAGGTCACCGGCGGCGGGGTCCGGTTGAAACTGATCGCTCCTTGACACAAAAATAACCCATTCTGTGCTCTTGACTTCTCTGTTGGGGTTTAGTATAATAAAGCAAATTATTTTTCAACCAACCAAAACGCGAGGAAGGGAACAAGTAGCGTCTGCCCACGGCCTAAAGAGAACTGCCGGCTGGTGCAAGGCAGCAGGCACAGCAGTGCGCGAAGTCATCCCGGAGCGGCCATCCGAACAGCCGGAATCCCGGCTCAGTAGGCCTGGACGGAGCACCCGTTACCGTGCAGGGCCCACCGGCCCGCTGAGCGGCCGCCCTTTGTGGCGGCAATGAGAGTGGTACCGCAGAGCGCTATCGCAGCCTTTGTCTCTTAAACAGGGACGAAGGCTGCGTTTTTTTGTCGGCGGCCACCGCGGCAGGCACGGTTGGGTTTTGCGAGAGGAAGCGACCAAGAAAGTGAGGGAACGAGCATGAAACTATCCGGTGCAGACATCTTTGTGCAGGTGCTGCTGGAACAGGGCGTGGACACCCTGTTCGGCTATCCCGGCGGCGCGGTGCTGAACCTGTACGACGCGCTGTACAAAGCCAGCGATAAGATCACCCACATCATGACCGCCCACGAGCAGGGCGCGGCCCACGCGGCCGACGGGTATGCCCGGGCCACCGGACGCACCGGCGTGGTGCTGGCCACCAGCGGCCCCGGCGCCACCAACCTGGTGACCGGCATTGCCACCGCGTATATGGACAGTGTGCCCATGGTGGCCATCACCGGCAATGTGGGCACCAGCCTGATCGGCAAGGACAGTTTTCAGGAGGTGTATATCACCGGTATCACCATGCCCATCACCAAGCACAATTTTGTGGTGCGGCGGGTGGAGGATCTGGCCCACATCCTGCGGGAGGCGTTCCGTATCGCCCAGACCGGTCGCAAGGGCCCGGTGCTGGTGGACATTCCCAAGGACGTGACCGGCGCCATGACCGAGTATACCCCCGCTCCCAAGGTGGAGATCCCGGTACGGCAGGATTATGACCAGGCCGCGGTGCTGCACGCGGCGCAGATCATCAACAGTGCTCAGCGGCCGCTGATCTATTTTGGCGGCGGCGTGAGTTCGGCGGGCGCGGGCGAAGCGCTGCGGGCCCTGATTCAGAAGGCGCAGATCCCCGCCACCTACACCCTGATGGCCGCGGGCGTGCTGGGCTACGGCGACCCGCTGAATCTGGGTATGCTGGGCATGCACGGCAACTACACCACCAACAAGGCCGCCAGCAAGGCGGACGTGCTGATCGCCATCGGCACCCGGTTCTCCGATCGGGTGGCGCTGGATCCGGGCTCCTTTGCCCAGGAGGCCACCATCATTCAGTTTGACATCGACGCCAGCGAGATCGGCAAGAACGTGGATGTGGACTGCGGCGTGGTGGGCGACGCCAAGGTGGTGCTGGAGGCGCTGCTGCCCCATATTCAGCCCACGACCCATCCCGAGTGGATGCGCCAGCTGCAGAGCTGGCAGTCTATCGATTACCATCCGAAGGATCACACCGACCGGCTGATGCCCCATCAGGTGATCGGGGCGGCCTGCGAACTGGCCGGGCCGGACGCGGTGTATGTGACCGACGTGGGCCAGCACCAGATGTGGGCCTGCCAGTATATCCGTCATGTGAAGGACCGGGCGTTCCTCACCAGCGGCGGGCTGGGTACCATGGGCTTTGGCTACGGCGCGGCCCTGGGCGCGCAGGCGGCGCTGGGCCGGGATCAAACGGTGGTCATGATGACCGGCGACGGCTCGTTCCACATGAATCTGAACGAGGCCTGCACCGCGGTCAGCTACGATCTGCCGGTGATCACCATCATCTTCAACAACCAGGTGCTGGGCATGGTGCGCCAGTGGCAGACCGCCTTCTACGACAAGCGCTACTCCAGCACCGATCCCCATCGCAAGACCGATTTTGTCAAGGTGGCCGAGGGGTTCGGCCTGAAGGGCTACCGCTGCGAAACGGTGGAACAGTTCCGGGCCGCCTTTGCCGAGGCGCTGGCCTCCCACAAGCCCGCCTGGATCGAGTGCCGCATCGACAAGGACGAGAAGGTGCTGCCCATGATCCCGGCCGCGGGCAATGTGGACGACATCATGATGTCTTAACGAGAGGGGGCGTACCGATATGAACAAACAAGTCATCAGTGTGCTGGTGGACAACCATTCCGGGGTGCTGACCCGCATCTCCAGCCTGTTCGGCCGCCGGGGCTTCAACATCGACAGTTTGACTGTGTCCGCCACCAACGACCCGGCGGTGAGCCGCATCACCATCGTGGTGCACGACGACGCCAAGGTATTGCAGCAGATCGTGTCCCAGACCGCCCGCCTGGAGGAGACCCGGCATGTCTTTGTGCTGGACCCGACGGTGAGCCTGTTCCGGGAACTGCTGCTGCTGAAGGTGGCCGCCAACCAGTCCAACCGCAGTGAACTGCGGGAGATCGGCAGCATCTACAAGGCCAAGATCATCGATTTGTCCCCCGAGAGCCTGGTGTTTGAGTTGACCGGCGAGCCGGACAAGATCGACGCCTTCCTCAAGATGATGGACGGTTTCACCATTCTGGAGATGTGCCGCACCGGTATCACCGCCCTGGAGCGGGGCGGCACCAGCGCGCACCTTCTGTAACATTTCTCAAGATCCCCTTCTCCGGCCCGGCCGGGGACCGAGATAGATTCGCCGGCCCGGGTGGGACCGGTCTGACCGCACCAAACCACGACAGTAAAAAACAATTCAAAGGAGTGTTTCCCATGATCAAGAAGTACTATGACAGCGACTGCAACCTGGGCCTGCTGGACGGCAAGACCGTGGCCGTGATCGGCTTCGGCAGCCAGGGTCACGCCCATGCCATGAACCTGGCCGAGAGCGGCGTCAACGTGGTGGTTGGCCTGCGCAAGGGCAGCGGCCACTGGGAGAAGGCCAGCCGCTTTGCCGATACCTGCCCCAACTTCAAGGTAATGGAGATCGAAGAGGCCGCCAAGGCCGGCGACGTGGTCATGATGCTGGTGCCGGATGAGCTGGCCGCCGACATCTACAACCAGCAGATCGCCCCCAACATGAAGGAAGGCGACATCCTGTGCTGGGCCCACGGCTTCAACATCCACTTCAACCTGGTCAAGCCCGCCGCCAACCTGGACGTGATCATGATCGCCCCCAAGGGCCCCGGCCACACCGTGCGCAGCCAGTATCTGGAGGGCAAGGGTGTTCCCAGCCTGATCGCCGTGGCCCAGGACTACAGCGGCCGCGCCAAGGACTACGCCCTGGCCTACGCCTGCGGCATCGGCGCCGGCCGTGCCGGCATCCTGGAGACCAGCTTCCGGGAGGAGACCGAGACCGACCTGTTTGGTGAGCAGGCCGTTCTGTGCGGCGGCGTGTGCGAGCTGATGCACGCCGGTTTCGACACCCTGGTGGCCGCCGGCTACGAGCCTGAGATGGCCTACTTCGAGTGCATCCATGAGATGAAGCTGATCGTGGACCTGATCAACGAGGGCGGCTTCGGCAAGATGCGGTACTCCATCTCCAACACCGCCGAGTACGGCGACTACCGCACCGGCAAGCGGCTGATCACCGAGGAGACCCGCGCCGAGATGAAGAAGGTCCTGAGCGAGATCCAGGACGGCACCTTCGCCAGCGAGTTCATGCAGGAGATGAGCGGCGGCCGTCGCGCCAAGTTCCTGGCTACCCGCCGTCTGCAGGCCGCGCATCCGGTG
The DNA here is from genome assembly GCA_944388245.1 of uncultured Gemmiger sp. Taxonomy (GTDB): domain Bacteria; phylum Bacillota; class Clostridia; order Oscillospirales; family Ruminococcaceae; genus Gemmiger_A. The sequence continues at coordinate 14,446 of CALXIA010000045.1, forward strand.
GAGAAGGTGGGCGCCGAACTGCGCCAGATGATGAGCTGGCTGAAGAAATAAGCGCCAGACCAGAAAAAACAAGGGCCGGACGCGGGAGAGCGTCCGGCCCTGCTATAAGGAAAAAGGAGAGCGATAGCAATGCGCAGCGACAACGTTACCAAAGGGCCGGAGCGCGCACCCAACCGCAGCCTGTTCTACGCCATGGGCTTTACCCAGGAGGAACTGGACCGGCCGCTGATCGGTGTGGTCAGCGCTCACAGCGAGATCGTGCCCGGCCACATCCACCTGGACAAGATCGCGGACGCGGTGAAGGCCGGCGTGCGGATGGCGGGCGGCACCCCCATCCTGATCCCC
>CALXIA010000046.1 GCA_944388245.1 uncultured Gemmiger sp.
GTGGACGCGCTGAGCAACTACATCAGCGCCCTGGGCTTCGGCAACCACGCCTACCACGACTATGACAAATTCTGGCCCGCCGACCTGCACATGGTGGGCAAGGAGATCCTGCGTTTCCACACCATCCTGTGGCCCGCCATGCTCATGGCGCTGGACCTGCCCCTGCCCAAGCGGGTATTCGGGCACGGCTGGCTGCTGCTGGACGGCGGCAAGATGAGCAAATCCAAGGGCAATGTGGTGGACCCGGTGGTGCTGGCCGACCGGTACAGCGTGGACGCCATCCGCTACTTCCTGCTGCGGGAGATCCCCTTCGGCAACGACGGCATCTTCAGCAACGAGGCTCTGATCAACCGCATCAACTCCGACCTGGCCAACGACCTGGGCAACCTGCTCAGCCGGACCGTGGCCATGGTGGAGAAGTACTTTGACGGCACGGTTCCCCCGGTGCGCCAGGCCGGTGAGTTCGACCAGGACCTGATCGATACGGTGAGCGCCATGCCCGACCAGGTGACCAAGGCCATGGACGAGCTTCTGATCCCCCAGGCGATCCAGGAGATCTTCAAGGCGATCCAGCGGGCCAACAAGTACATCGACGAGACCGCGCCCTGGGCCCTGGCCAAAAACGAGGAGAACAAGCCCCGGCTGGCAATGGTGCTCTACAACCTGTGCGAAGCGCTGCGGTACGCCACCGTGATGCTGGCGCCCTTTGTGCCCGACACCGTGGAAAAGATGGCGGCCCAGCTGGGCCTGACCCCGGCCGACCGTCGATTTGCCGACCTGCGTTTCGGCGGCAAGGTGGAGTACACCGTGCACAAGGGGGATGCGCTGTTCCCCCGCATCGACATGGCCAAGGAACTGGCCGAACTGGAAGCCCGCCATGCGGCGGCCCAGGAAGCGGCCAAGCCTGCCGAACCCGCGCCCCAGCCCGCCGCCCCGGCCCAGCCCATCGAGCACCAGCCCGAGGTGGCCTTTGACGACTTCTGCAAGGTGGAGATGCGGGTGGCCCAGGTGCTCACCTGCGAGGCCCTGCCCGAGAGCCGCAAGCTGCTCAAGATGACCCTGTTTGACGGCGAGCGGGAGCGCACCATCCTCTCCGGCATCGCCAAGTGGTACAAGCCCGAGGACCTGATCGGCCGCAAGGTGGGCATCGTGGCCAACCTGGCCCCCCGCCCAATGATGAAGGGCAAGTATGTGAGCGAGGGCATGGTCATGGCGGCCGACACCGCCGACGGCGGCGCCTCGGTGGTCTTCTTCCCCGACGACGTGCCCGCGGGCAGCAGCATCCACTGATGGGCCCGATCTTTGATACCCACGCCCACTATGGCAGCCGCCAGTTTGACCCGGACCGGGACACGCTGCTGGACAGCCTGCCCGGGCAGGGGGTGGCCGGCATCATCGACTGCGGCACCGACCTGGCCACCAGCGAGGCCAGCCGGGCGCTGGCCCACAGCCGGCCCTGGGTCTGGGCGGCGGCGGGCATCCACCCGGAGAGCCTGATCGAGGAGGATTCCTCCACCACCCTGCGCTTCGGCGGGGACTGGCGGGCCGAACTGGCCGCGCTGCGTCCCCTGCTTGAGGACGAGCGGGTGGTGGCGGTAGGCGAAGTGGGGCTGGACCACCACTGGCCGGTGCCCCGCCAGGAGCAGCTGGACCTGTTTGAGGCCCAGATCCGCCTGGCTCTGGAACTGGACAAGCCGGTGATCGTGCACGATCGCCAGGCCCACGAGCCCACCTATACCCTGCTGCGCCGCTACCGGCCGCGGGGGGTGCTGCACTGCTATTCCGGCAGCGCCGAGGACGCGCTGGCCCTGGCGGAACTGGGATTCTATTTCGGCTTTGGCGGCGCGGTGACCTTCAAGGGGGCCAAGCGGGCGGTGAAGGCGGTGCAGGCGCTGCCCGCCGAGCGCATCCTGCTGGAGACCGACTGCCCCTATATGGCGCCGGAGCCGCTGCGGGGCCAGCGGTGCGATTCCGGCATGATCGCCCACACGGCGGCTTTTATCGCCGGTGTGCGGGAGATGGCCCCGGAAGAACTGCTTGCTTTGACCGACGCCAACACGCGGCGGCTGTTCCGGCTGCCGTGACCGATATGACACAACAGGAGGAAATTGCATGAAAGCCCGTATCCCCAAACACCGTGAATTTATCATCGCCTTCCCGGAAGGCAGCGACGAAAAGCGCAACGAAGAGGCCTGGGCCAAACTCAACCAGATCCTGGAGGACTACAAAAAGCAGGGCAAGAGCGTGTATACCCCCACCTTCATCGAGGATTGTCAGGCCCAGGTGGACGCGCTCAAGGAAGAGTACGGCTTCACCTACACGATTGAACTGCGCTGACGCCGCGTTATCCCGCAATCCTGCGCGACCCGCAGACGACCCGCCCCGCTCCATGCCCGGCGCGCCGGCTGCGGGCCGTCTTGTTTTTTCGAAAGGAGGCGTTTCATGAATCCGCTGTTGCTGCTCTGCGCGGCGGTGCTGCTGGCCAGTATCCTGGGCAGCAGGCTGTCCGGCCGGCTGGGCATCCCCACCCTGTTTTTCTTTATTGCCCTGGGCATGCTGTTCGGCACCGACGGGCTGCTCAAAATCGATTTTGACAACTACCAGATGGCGGAACAGGTCTGCTCCGCGGCGCTGATCTTTATTATGTTCTACGGCGGCTTCGGCACCAAATGGAGCGCCGCCAAACCGGTGGCCCGCCAGGCGGTATTGCTGAGTACCCTGGGGGTGGCGGTCACCGCCGGGCTCACCGGGCTGTTCTGCCGTTTTGTGCTGGGTATGGGCCTGGCCGAGGGGCTGCTGGTGGGGGCGGTGCTGGGGTCTACCGACGCGGCGTCGGTGTTCTCGGTGCTGCGCAGCCAGCGGCTGAACCTGAAGTACAACACCGCCTCCCTGCTGGAGATCGAGAGCGGCAGCAACGACCCTTGCGCCTATATGCTCACCGTGACCCTGCTGGCAGTGCTGGGCGGCACCGCCCGGCCCGGACAGGTGGCGGTGATGCTGCTGGAACAGATCGTCTGGGGGGTGGCCATCGGCGTGGCGGCGGCCTGGGCAGCCGGCCGGGTACTGCGGCGCTGGCCGCTGCAGGGTGGCTTGGATTCCATCTTTCTGGTGGCGGTGGCGCTGATCGCCTACGCCCTGCCCGCCCTGCTGGGCGGCAACGGCTACCTGAGCGCCTACCTGGCGGGCATTCTGCTGGGCAATCAGGAGATCCCGCAGAAGAAGAATCTGGTCGCCTTTTTTGACGTGTTCAACGGCATGATGCAGATCCTGATCTTCTTCCTGCTGGGTCTGTTGGTGTTTCCTTCCCGGCTGCCGGCGGTGCTGCTGCCGGCTGTTGGCATCGCGGCATTCATGACCCTGATCGCCCGGCCGGCGGCGGTATGGGCGCTGCTGCGGCCTTTCCGCGCGCCGGCGGCCCAGATGCTGGTGGTATCCTGGGCCGGGCTGCGGGGCGCCGCCTCCATCGTGTTCGCCATCATGGCCACCGTATCCCCCGCCTATGGGGATGAGACGATTTTCCAGATCGTGTTCTGCGTGGTGCTGTTAAGCATCCTGTTCCAGGGCACCCTGCTGCCGGCGGTGGCCCGCCGGGCGAATATGATCGATCACCACGGCAACGTGCTGCGCACCTTCAACGACTATTCGGAGGAAACCAGCGTCCGGTTTATCCGGCTGGACGTGGGCGTCGACCATCCCTGGCGGGGCAAGCCCATCCGGGAGGTGAGCGTCTTTCCCGGCACCCTGATCGTGGCGGTCCTGCGCGGGAACCAGGCAATTATCCCCAAGGGCGATACCTGTCTGGAGGAGGGCGACGCGCTGATCCTCGGCGCCAAGGAGTATACCGGGCAGGATGGCATTGAGTTGAGCGAGATCCAGATCGACCCGGACAGCCCCCTGGTAGGCCGTACCCTGCGGGAAGCCGACCTGCGCAAAGATTCCCTGGTGGTGCTGATCCAGCGCCAGGGCCAGGATATCATCCCCGACGGCGAGAGCCGCCTGTGCGCCGGCGATGTGCTGGTGCTCTACTCGCGGCACGGTGCGTAGATATACCGATACCCCCGAAAAAACGGGCCGGAATCCTCCGGCCCGTTTTTTATTTTCCCCTTGACAAAACACTCGGAATCCGATATACTATATACATCGGAAACCGATATAACGAAAGGCGATAAAAGAGGTGGTTGTATGGCGGAATCCTCATCGGCGCTGACCGAGGCGGTGTTTTACATTCTGCTGTCTCTGGGCCAGCCGCTGCACGGATACGGCATCATGCAGCGAACGGAAGAATTGAGCGGCGGCCGGGTGAAGCTGGCGGCGGGCACCCTGTACGGGGCGCTGACCACCCTGCAGGACAAAGGCTGGATCGAGCCGGCGGGCGGCGAGGGGCGGCGCAAGAGCTACCGCATCACCCCGGACGGCCGGGCGGCGGCCCGGGCAGAACTGGCCCGGCTGCGGGAATTGACGCACAACGGCGAGACCATCATAGGAGGGTGGACGGAATGAGCGGAAAGGAAACCAAAACCTGTTTTAAGTCCTATGCGGCCTGGCAGTACCAGGAGGAAGAGGACTGGTTGAACAAGATGGCCAGCCAGGGCTGGGCGCTGGAGCGCACCAATGGCTTTGTACACCACTTCCGCCGCTGTGAGCCGGGGGCCTGGATCGTTCGGCTGGATCGTCCTGCCTTTGCGATGAGCAGCCCGGAGGGGCAGGAATATCTGGCCATGCTGCACGACTGCGGCGCGGAATGGGTGGGCGGCGTAAACGGCTGGATCTATCTGCGCCGGCGGGCCGATCAGGGCGAATTTTCGCTCTACTCCGATCTGGCCGGGCAGGAGCACCTGCTGCTGCGGGCCCGCAGCCAGATGCTGCTTGCGCTGGCATTGGCGTTTGTCGGCTGGCTGGGCATGCTGACGTTGGCCCTTTGCAGCAGCGAATCCTTCATGGCTATATATCCGGTACTGTATCTGTCCATTTTCATCCCGGTGGCATACGGTCTGACCCGGCTCAACCGCCGGCTGAAGGTCGTGCGGCGGGAACGGCAGCTGCATGAATAAACTCCCTGCGGGCCAACGCGTTGGCCCGCGATCGCAAGGTATATGGGGGGAAAACGTTTTCCCCCCATATTGAGCAAAGCGGGGCGCGTTCCTGACCGGAACGCGCCCCGTTTTTATGTTGCTTACTGGCTTACTGGCGCTTGCCGCCGATGAAGATAGCCTCCGGCTGCAGGGTGGCCTTGTCCATCACCAGCACGTCGGCTCGCTTGCCGGCGGTGACGCTGCCCAGTTCCTCGAACAGGCCCACGGCCTTGGCCGGATTGATGGTGGCCGCCTTGAGAGCGGTCTCCACCGGCACGCCGAAGCCCACGGCACGGCGGAAGCACTCCGGCAGGCAGGTGGCGCTGCCGGCGATGGTGCCGTCCTCCAGGGTGGCCTTGCCGTCGGTCATAAATACCTTCTGACCGCCCAGGCTGTACTCGCCGTTGGGCATGCCCGCGGCCCGCATGCTGTCGCTGATCAGGCAGACCCGGTCCGCCCCGAACAGGCTGAAGACCGCCCGCACCACAGCCGGGTGCAGATGGATGCCGTCGCTGATCATCTCCACATGGGCCGCGTAGTCGGACGCGGCACCCACCACGCCGGGCGCCCGATGGGTAAAGGCGGGCATGGCGTTGAACAGGTGGGTGGTATGGGTGGCGCCATTGGCGAAGGCCTCCTTGGCCTCGTCGTAGGTGGCGCAGGTATGGGCGATGGAAACGGTGCACAGCTTGCTGGCCTTGCGGATGAACTCCACCGCGCCGGGCAGTTCCGGCGACACGTCCACGATCCGGATGTTGCCGCCGGTCAGATCATACAGCCGCTTGAACATGGCGAAATCCGGGTCCACAATATACTTTTCCGCCTGGGCGCCCTTCTTGGCCTTGTTGAAGAAGGGCCCTTCCATGTTGACGCCCCGCAGCACCGCGCCTTCGCCCTCTTTGCCAAAGCGGGTGTTGGCGGCCTCGAAAATACCGGTGAGGATCGGCTCGTCAAAGGCCATGGTGGTGCCCATGAAGGTGGTCACGCCCACGCTGCCCTCATACCGGCTGATGGTGCAGATATCCTCGGCGGTGCCGTCGCAGAAGTCGCTGCCGGCGGCGCCGTGCATGTGGATATCCACAAAACCGGGGGTCACATACTTGCCGGTGCAGTCCAGCACCTGGTCCCCTTCCAGGGTATTGGCGGGCGCGACGCGCACGATACGGTCGCCCTCCAGCTCCACATCCGCCGGGATAAACCGGCCCAGATCGGTGAACACAGAACCATTGCGCAGAATCATGAGAAAAGCACATCCTTTCGCGTCTACATGGGCCGGGGCCACAGCGCCCCGCGCATCTCTTTGCCCTTATTGTAACACAAGGGGGCGGGCCAAAACAGCCTGCCCCCCGCGAAAGGCGCGATTGTACAAATTTTGTGGCGTTTGGTTCTCACAGCCCGAACAGCGCCAGCACCAGCCCCGCCACCGTGCCCAGCACCCAGAGCAGCAGGGTGATGAACAGATTCTGTTTTCGGCTGGGGTTGGCCTCCCACAGCACCAGCAGGCCGATGCCCGCGCCGCTGCACAGCCCGGCCGCCACGCTGCTGAACGGCAGGGTGCCGGACAGATACAACTGGGTGAGCAGCACGCTGGAGGCGCAATTTGGGATCATGCCGAACAGCGCCGCCACCGCCGGCTGCAGCGGGTCCAGCCCCGCCAGGAAACCGGCGATCGCCGCGTCCCCGATCCATTCCACCACCAGGCCGATGAGAAAGCTGAACACAAAAATATACAGATAGATCGACACGGTGTGCCGCAGCGCCGCCAGGAAAATGTTGCTGTGCTCCCCGTGTTCCTCGTGGCAATCCACCTCGGCCGCATGGCCGGTGTAGCCGCCCACCAGCCCGGCGGGCAGCAGCGGACGCAGCACCGTGTCCAGCACAAGGCCCGCCGCCAGCGCCCAGACGATCTTGACCGCCAGCAGCCCCGCCAGCGCCGGCCACTGGTCCGGCATGGCCAGCAGCAGCGGCACCGCCTCGTCGCTGGTGGCCAGAAACACCGCCATCAGGGTGCCCAGGGTGATGACCCGGCCGCCGTACAGGTTGGCCGCCATGGCGGAAAACCCGCATTGAGGCACACAGCCCAGCAGCGCGCCCGGGATCACGCCCCAGCGCCCGGCGCCCGCCAGCGCCCGCTCGATGCGCTGGCCCTGCCGCCGCTCAATAAATTCGATAAACAGATACGCCAGATACAAAAACGGCAGCATCCGCAGCGTATCCTCCAGAGTATGCTCCACAACGTGCAGGAACACGTGACCTCTCCTTCCCTGGGAATCCTTTCAGAATGTGTACCAGTATACCATATTTTGCCCGCTTGGCCAAGTTTTTTCCGGATCGTTGCCGAAAAAGCCCCGCCTGCGGCAGCAGGCGGGGCCGATGCATCGCAAAACCCGATCAATAGTTGGTGGGCCGGATCACAAAGTAGGCCTGGGGATGGGCGCAGACCGGGCAGACCTGCGGCGCATGGGTGCCAATGTGCACATGACCGCAGTTGGTGCAGATCCAGACCTGCTGGGTCTCCCGGGCGAACACCTGGCCATTGTTGATGTTCTCGGCCAGCTTACGGTACCGCTCCTCATGCTCCTTCTCGATGGCGGCCACCCCCTCAAACAGGCGGGCGATCTCGGCAAAGCCCTCTTCCCGGGCTTCAGCGGCCATCTTGGCGTACATGTCGGTCCACTCGTAGTTCTCCCCGGCGGCGGCGTCCCCCAGATTGGTCAGGGTGTCGGGCACAGCGCCCCCGTGCAGCTGCTTGAACCAGAGTTTGGCGTGCTCCTTCTCGTTGTGGGCGGTCTCCTCAAAGATCGCGGCCATCTGGTTGTAGCCGTCCTTCTTGGCGCGGCTGGCGTAGTACAGGTACTTGGTGTGGGCCATGCTCTCGCCGGCAAAGGCGGTCTGCAGATTGGCTTCGGTACGGGTGCCTTTCAGGTCTTTCATGAGGAAATCTCCTTTCTGTTTCGGGCTTATGGGCAATTATCCGGAATAATTATCGTTTACACAATCAGTATACCTGACCGCGCCGCCGTTTGTCAAGGAGAATCGCGTCAATATTTGCGGATGAGCGGCAGCGCCAGGGTCAAGGCGGCCCAGGCCACGTGGTACAGCACCATCGCGGGCAATGCCAGCCCTGCCAAACCGCCGGTGAAGGCCAGCAGCACCGCCATCAGGCAGCCAATGCCCACCGAAACCGCCTGCACCAGGCCGGCGCTGCGCTCGGCGGCCACCGCGCCCGCGGCCGCGTCCATGCCGCCCACAAAGGAGGCGAAGGAGCCGATGTGCAGCATACAGCCGTCCGAAGCGGGCTGGTAGGCGGTGGCGGGGGCCAGCGCCGCCAGATCGGCGGCGGACAGCACCTTGATGCAGCCCTCCGGCAGATTGTACACCTGGCTGACCAGGGTGCTGTTCAGGGTGAAATCGTCGCTCTTGACCAGCACCGAAATGCCCCGGCCATGCAGCCGGTGCAGCACCCGTCGGGTGCCGGGATTGGCCTTGTAGCTGACCAGGAACATCCCGAACAGCCGGCCGGACACCGCCAGGTAGACCAGTTCCCGGCCGCCGCGGGTATACCGGCTTTCATAGTCCCGGGAGGGGATATCCACCCCGTGTTTGCGCATCAGTTCCCGGTTGCCCACCAGCACCCGGTTGTTCTGCACCCAGCCGGTAAAGCCCAGGCCGGGCTCGTTGGTCAGGTTTTCCACCGGGAAAAGCATCTCGGTCTTGTTCTGGATGATGGCCAGAAACACGTCCCGCAGCGTATCGCAGCCCTTGACCAGCACCGACGCGGCATAGAGGATCGCCAGGTCGATACGCTCTTTTTCAAAGGTCTTGATGCCGTGCAGCCGCACGCATCCGGCGGGGAACAGGTCCCGCGCCCCCACCAGGATCATGTTGGCGCGGCCCAGTTCTTCCTGGGCGCTCCAGCCGGGCACCACCGCGCCCACGCGGGAGGCGCTCTTTTGCAGCATCAAACTGGGCACCGCGCTGACCAGGGTGGCGCAGACCGGCGCCGCCAGGCAGAGCGCCCCCGCCAGGGAGGACACCGCGGTAAGCGGCGATTTACCGATCACCGCGCCGCCCGCCAGCGCCACAACACCCGCCGCCAGCTGGCCCCAGGCCAGTTTGCGGGCCAGCGCGTCGCCGGGCCGGGCGGAAAAACTCTGCCGCATAAAGCCGCGCATCAACTCGGTGGGGCGGCTGATCAGCAGCGCCGGGTCAGGCTCGCCGGTACCGGCGGCCAGCCGGGCGGTCAGTTCCCGGTTGTGCACCAGATAGGCGGCCTCCCGGTCCAGCCCGGAGGTCACCGCCTGGAAATTGCGGCTGATCACCCCATTCATCAGACGGCGGCCCGCCGCGTTAAAGGCCAGCAGCAGGACAGCCGGCCCGGTAAACAGGGTCATGGCGGTGGGATTGTAGGCCTTGCCCGCCAGCAGGCAGGCCGCCAGCTGCACCAGCGCGCCCAGCCCCGCGAAGGTGGCCAGGGTATCCGGCGTGGGGGCCTTGAACAGCCCGGTCAGACCGGCGGCCAGGGTGGGGAAATTCACCAGCAGCGCCGCCAGCAGCAGGATCAGATTCACCGCCAGGAAGGCCCCCGGCGCCAGGGTCGGGTCGATGGGGGCGGGGGCGGGCACGCCGGGCAGGGTGGCCGCCATTCCCAGATACAGCAGCGCCAGCCCCAGGATGGCGGTGAGGGCCACCCGCAGCGACAGGTTGGCGCCCGCGCTTTCCAGATCGGTCTGCACGGCGGGGCCGTCCTCCAGGGTCTCGTATTCGGTGCGGCGCGGCGGCTCCTCTTCCCCTTCCTCGTCCGGTTCCCGGCTGCCGAACAGCCGCGGACGGGCGGACGGACGCTCCTCCGCTTCCGCATCGTCCCGGTCCAGCTCGATGGGACGGGTGGCGTCCTCCTCTTCAGAGTATGCTTCCACCCGCTGAGGTGCTATCTTGAGTTTGATCTCCCCCACCGCGCCCCGCAGGTTGATCTCGCCGGTGGCCTCCATGGGCTCGTCCGCATCCGGCAGCATGACCGTGTCACCGGTGCTCTCCTGCCGGGATGCGCGGCCGCGGCGCAGCCGCTGCCACAAACTTACACGGCCGGTCTCCTCCTGCTCATCGGGCACCACGGCCACACTTTCGGTGAAAAAACGGGTGAATTCGTCGTCCAGCGTCAGGCTGTCCTCAAAGGAAGGCCGGGCCGCGGGCCGGACCTCTTCCTGGATCCGGGCGGCCTCCTCCGCCTGACGGGCAAAGCTCGCGGCGGAACGGGCCTTCGCTTCTCCGAACAGATCGCCCAGCTGGATCTCGCCGGTGGCATCCTGTGGGGCCGCCGGCTTGGGCTGGGGCTTTGCCGCCGGTTTCGGGGCGGGCTGAGCCGCCGGTTTCGGCTGGGGCTTTGCCTCCGCTTTCGGGGCGGGCTGGGCCGCCGGTTTCGGCTGGGGCTTTGCCTCCGTTTTCGGGGCGGGCTGGGCCGCCGAAGGCTTCTGCGCCGCCAGGCGGGCACGACTCTCTCCCCGGGCGCCGCTCATCGCCGGCTCCCCCAGCCCCAACCCGGCCAGAATATCGTCTACCGCCGCGTCGTTGGCCGCGCCGCCGTGCGCGTCTTCCATCCCCAACCCTTCCAGGATCTGTTCCACCGGATCGTTGGAGCGTTCACTCGCCATGCTCGGGTTCCTCCTCTCTGTGCGCCGGTATCATTCTTGACGCTGGCGCATGATCTCATACAGGATAATGCCGGCTGCCACCGACACGTTAAAGCTGTCCACCCCGGTGCCCCGGGCGGCCATATCCAGCCGCACCGCGCCGTCGCACAAACGGCGCACCAGCGGGCTGACCCCGGCCCCCTCCGAGCCCAGCACAAGCGCCAGCGGGCCGGTCAGGTTGGTCTTGTGGGGCGGCTGGCCATCCAGATCGGCGCAGTAGACAAAGAGATTTTTTTCCTTGAGCCGGCGTATCGTCTCCCCGATGTTGGCCACCCGGGCCACCGGCAGCCGGGCTGCCGCGCCGGCGCTGCTCTTGAGCACAGTAGGGGTCAGCTGCGCGCCGCCCCGCTTGGGGATCACCACCCCGTGGGCCCCGCACAGCAGTGCTGTGCGGATCACCGCCCCCAGGTTGTGGGGGTCTTCGATGCCGTCGGCCAGAACCAGCAGCGGGTCCTCGCCTTTTTCGGCCGCGCCGGCCAGCAGTTCCTCCAGCGTGGCATAGCGGACCATACTGGCAAAAGCCGCCACCCCCTGATGGCTCTCGGTGCCGCACAGGCTGCGCAGTTTGGCGGGATGCACCCGCTTAACCACCGCGCCCGCCTCCTTGGCCAGCGCTGTGTAGTAGGCGGCCACCTGGGGAGCCAGCCCGTCCGCCAGCAGGACCGTGTCCACACCGGCGCCGCTTTTCAACAGCTCGGTAACCGGATTTTTGCCGTAGACCAGGCCGGTATCCTGCCCGGCAGCCGTATGCTTTTGCTGTTCGCTCATGGTTTCCTCCCGCATCCGTTGTCGAATCCGCGCCGCAATTCACGCGCGGGGACGATTCTCTTTCAGTATACCATTCCCACGGCGGTTTTTCTACCTTTTTTGCGCGTCTTGTGTTTTGGCGGGATTCTCCCGCCTTTTGTAAAGCCGGTTATACAACAGGTAAACGCCCTGAACGGTTTTCCACATGTTGAAAACCCGGTGGAAAATGTGCAAAAGTGGCGGTTTCATCGGTTTTAGTTTTTCGTTCTCCACCGTTTCAACCGAGTTTTCAACAATTTCTCCGGGCGAATTTCAACATAACTGTGCGTTGAAACCGCTTTACGCCGAACGGTATGGCGCGAAACAGGGAAACAGGCGGGAAAATGCCGATTGATTTTGCGTTCGATTTGGGCTATACTGTTAGGCAGAGAAGGACGGACCCGCCTTGAGCGGGCACACCGATCAACGATCAGGAGGAGTGCAACGATGCTGGTTAGCGCAACCGAAATGCTCAAAAAGGCCCGGGACGGTCATTATGCCGTGGGCCAGTTCAACATCAACAATCTGGAGTGGACCAAGTCCATCCTGCAGGCCGCCCAGGAGGCGAACAGCCCGGTGATCCTGGGCGTGTCCGAGGGCGCCGGCAAGTATATGACCGGTTTCAAGACCGTGGCCGCCATGGTCAAGGCGATGGTGGAGAGCCTGGGCATCACCGTTCCGGTGGCCCTGCATCTGGACCACGGCAGCTACGAGGGCGCCAAAGCCTGCGTAGAGGCCGGTTTCAGCAGCATCATGTTCGACGGCAGCCACTATCCCATTGAGGAGAACGTGGCCAAGACCACCGAACTGGTGGCGCTGGCCCATGCCAACGGCCTGTCCATCGAGGCCGAGGTGGGCAGCATCGGCGGCGAGGAGGACGGCGTGATCGGCGCCGGCGAAGTGGCCGATCCCGCCGAGTGCAAGAAGATCGCGGATCTGGGCATCGACTTTTTGGCCGCCGGCATCGGCAACATCCACGGCAAGTACCCCGCCAACTGGAAGGGCCTGGATTTTGCGGCGCTGGACGCCATCCACAAGGCGACCGACGGGATCCCCCTGGTGCTGCACGGCGGCACCGGCATCCCCGAGGATATGATCAAGAAGGCCATCAGCCTGGGCGTGAGCAAGATCAACGTGAACACCGAGTGTCAGTTGAGTTTCGCCGCCGCCACCCGCGCCTACATTGAGGCCGGCAAGGACCTGCAGGGCAAGGGCTTCGACCCCCGCAAGCTGCTGGCTCCCGGCGCCGAGGCCATCAAGGCCACCGTGCTGGAGAAGATGGAGCTGTTCGGCAGCGTGGGCAAGGCCTGATCCGGGCGCATTTTTCCCTAACGTAAAACCCGCCGTACCGGGATCCCGGTACGGCGGGTTTTTGTTTGCCGGCTTCACACCGCCCTCTCCAGCTGCATGACCGCCACCGTGATATCGTCGGGCGGCAACAGCTGCGAGATAAGGCAGCCTGTTTTCCGGGCTGCCTTATCCGCAGATGTCCGCTTGCGCAGCGCACGGATGCGCAGGGCGGTGGGGGCCCGGGCAGCGCCCGGGGTGGCCGAAGGCCATGTATCCCACCCCCGCAGCATCCGGGAGCGGCCCAAAACGCACGGCCCGTTCACACCGCCCTCTCCAGCTGCATGACCGCCACCGTGATATCATCAGGCGGCAACAGCTGCGAGATAAGGCAGCCTGTTTTCCGGGCTGCCTTATCCGCAGATGTCCGCTTGCGCAGCGCACG
>CALXIA010000047.1 GCA_944388245.1 uncultured Gemmiger sp.
AGGCCATCTGCGCGCCCTTGAGCGCGGCGGCGATCTCGTCCTTGCTCTCCTCGGCGGCGCGCTGGCCCACTTCCGGGTCGGCACCCGCGCCGCGGCCGCGGGTGAGTTTGGCCCCCAGCTGAACCTTCTGGGTCGCTTTATTGCTCATCAGCGCCTGCTGATCGGTATTCATGACAATGAACTCAACGCCCTGCATGCCGCCCTGCACCATGCGGTTGACCGCGTTGCCGCCGCCGCCGCCCACACCAATGACCTTGATGTTGGTGATGCCCTGCACTTCTTCGTCAAGAATGAAGCTCATGTTTCAAATCCCCCTAAAACTTTTTTCCTGCCCAAGCAACCAATATCAGACAACCTTTTCCAAAGCGCCGAACCGCCTGCGCGAACACGGCAGCAGCTGCTGCAAGCCACACGCGGCACAAGGGTTTTTCAGCCAGGCGCAGCACCTCGAAAAGGCATAGTTTGTCCCAAGTGGTACTACTGCTATTAAGAGTACCAGATTTGGCGGGCAAATTCAAGTGTGGAAGGCAGGCAGAAAAGGCAAAATCCTGTACAAATTACAACAGGTCAGAAAAAAACAGGGCGCGCCGCCCGGCGGCTGCCCTGCAAACTTGATGTATTTTTGTATTTTTATTGCCTGCCGGCCAGTTTCAGCGCTGTGTCTCCGATTGGATCACACCGCCCAAATCCCGGAACAGCCCGGCCAGATCGGCATAGCCGCGGCGCACATATTCCGCGCCCTCCACCACGCTCTCGCCGCCGGCGGACAGTGCCGCCACCACCAACCCCGCGCCGCCCCGCAGATCGGCCGCCCGCACCCGCGCGCCATGCAGCCGGGCCGGGCCGTGCATCGCCAGCACCCGCCCCCGGCGGCAGACCTGCCCGCCCAGCAAGGCAAACCCCTCGGCACAGGCAAACCGGTCTTCAAAAACAGTATCTTCCAGCACTGTGTCGCCCTGGGCGGCCAGCAGCCCGCCTGCCACGACCGGCGCAGCGTCGGTGGAAAAGCCCGGCCATACCCCGGTGCGCACCAGGCCCACCCCGCGCAGGCTCCCCTGCCGCTGTACCCGCCAGCTTTCCGCCGCCGGATGATCGGTATGGCAGCCGGCCCGTTCCAGCACCCCGGCCACCGGGCCCAAAGGATCCTGGCCGGTGCCCAGCAAGGTCACAGAGCCGCCGCATCCCGCCACCGCGGCCGCCACGGTGGCCGCCACGATCCGGTCCGGGATGGGCTGGTGCCGGGCCCCATGCAGCGCCGCTTTTCCCTGCACCCGGATCACAGGACTTCCCGCCCCTTCGATCCGTGCGCCGCAGCGGTTGAGAAACTCCGCCAGATCCTGGATCTCCGGCTCCCGCGCGGCGTTGCGCAGCACGGTATCCCCCTGTGCCAACGCCGCCGCCATGACCAGCGTTTCGGTAGCGCCCACGCTGGGCAGGCGCAAAGTATAGTCGATCCCCCGCAGCCGCCCGGGCGCGCGCAGTTCCAGCCAGTCGCCCTCGCAGGCGGCCCGGGCCCCCATACGGCACAGACCATCCAGATGAATGTCGATGGGACGGGGCCCCAGTTTGCAGCCGCCGGGCAACGGCATCCGCACCCGATGGGCCCGATGCAGGACCGGCGCCAGATAGAACACCGAACTGCGCATCGTCCGGGCAGGCGCCTCGGGCAGCTGCCAGCCTGGAACAGCGGCAGGCAGCAGGTGCAGGTCCGGACCCCGGCGGCGCACGGTAAGGCCCAGCGCCCGCAGAATGGCCACGCTGGCGCGCACGTCGGCCAGATCCGGCACATTCCGCACCACCACCGGCCCATCGGCCAGCATAGCCGCCGCCAGAATCGGCAGCACGCTGTTTTTCGCGCTGGGCAGACGCACCGTGCCCTCCAGAGGTCTGCCGCCCCGTACCCGCAAGATCTCCCCCACTGTTACCGCCCCCGTTTGCATGTTTTGTACCCCAATGTATGAGAATACGGGCGGTTTGGTTCAAAAAAATGTGCAAAGGGAAAATTACAGCCCCGGCTGGTCCCCCTGTCGGGCCACCGAGAGGACCAGGCCCATCTCCCCCAGCAGCATCATCAGGCTGGTGCCGCCGGAGGAGAAAAAGGGCAGGCTGATCCCGGTGTTCGGGATGGTGTTGGTGACCACCGCCATATTCAATGCGGCCTGCAGCACCACCTGCACCGTGAAGCCCACCGTGAGCAGCGCGCCCAATTTATCCGCGGCCCGCAGCGCGATGACCAGCCCCCGGGTGAGCAGCAGCACAAAGAGCAGGATCACCAGCGCCGCGCCCACAAAGCCCAGTTCCTCGCAGAGGATGGAAAAGATGAAGTCGTTCTGAGGTTCGGGCACATAGAGATGCTTCTGGCGGCTGTTGCCCAGCCCCAACCCCAGCGCCCCGCCCGAGCCGATGGCGTACAGGCTCTGGATGGTCTGATGGCCCGCGCCCAGCGGGTCGGCAAAGGGATCCAGCCAGCTGGAAAGGCGGCTGGCGGCATAGGGCACCAGATCCGGCAGCAGGATCAGCGCGCCGGCCAGCGCCGCCAGCGCCCCACCGCCGGCCAGCGCGAACCAGCGCAGCCCGGTGCCGCCCACGAACATGAGCACCGCGCCGATGGCCAGGATCAGCAGCGTGCCGGACAGATGCGGCTCCAGCAGCATGAGCACCGCGACCGAACCCAGGATCACCGCAAAAGGCAATACTCCCACGGTAAAACTTTTCATCCGGGGATGATTCAGGGAAATGATATGGCTGAACAGCACGATCACCGAAAACTTGGCGATCTCGCTGGGCTGCAGAGTGCCCAGCCCCGGAATCACGATCCAGCGGCGGCAGCCGTTATACTCCGGCATAAAGAGCACTACCACCAGCAGCACCAGCGACAGGCCGAAAAGCGGCCAGGCCCAGGCGTGCAGAATGTGATAGTCCAGGCGGCTGGCAAGGTACAAAGCGGCCAGCCCCACCACCGCGAAGAGCAGCTGAGGACGAATATAGGTATACGGATCCTGGAACCGATACTCCCCCACCGCGCAGCTGGCGCTGTACAGCATGACCAGACCGAAGCAGAGCAGGGTGAGCACCAGAAGGAAAAAAGGCAGGTCCATCCCCGGCAGCCCGGCGGGGAACAGCCTCTCTTTCACAGAACGCAGACGCATGACAGGAAATCCTCCTTGAGGGCGCAGGGCCCCGTATCAGTGTGCGCAGACAGACGGGCCGCTAATCGTCTACCGCGGAATAATCGCAGAACCGGGCGGTGATCACACTGCCCATGGGCACGCTCTGCCCCTCGGTCAGGCTCTGGGACACCGCCACCGCTCCCGCCGACCAGGCCGGGCCCTCCGCGCACAGGTTGAGCCCGGCGGCCCGCAAAGCGGCCACCGCCTGATCGTAACTCTGCCCGGCCAGCGACGGCACAGTGACCGAAAGGGGCTCCGCGTCGGTGGTGTACAGCAGCACGGTAGAGCCCCGGAGCAGAGACTGGCCCGCCTCCGGATACTGGCGCAGCACCGTCTGCCCGTTCCCCACCACCTTGCCGGTCAGGCCGTTGTTGGCCAGCCGCTCCAGCGCCTTGTCCGGCGCGGAACCCGCCAGATTGGGCACAGTGGTCTGCATGGCGTCCAGTTCCTCCTGGGTGTAGACCCGGGGCACCCCCCAATAGGACAGGGTATCCTCGATGACCTGGGCCACCACCGGGGCGGACAGACTGCCGCCGGCGGTGGAAAAGCTGTGGGGTTCGTCCAGACAGATCAGCACCGCGATCTGGGGATCGTCGATGGGGGCCACCCCTACAAAGCTGGCGATACGGGCCTTCTCGTCCTCGGAGTCCAGCTTCTGGCTGGTGCCGGACTTGCCGCCCACCCGGTAGCCCGCCACGTAGGCGTTTTTGCCGCCGCCCTCCAGCACGGTGAGTTCCAGGATCTCCCGCATGGCGGCGCTGGTCTGTTTGCTGATGACCTGGCGGCGCACCTGGGGCTGCGTTTCACTGACCGTATTGCCCGCCGCGTCGGTGACCCTGGCCACCACATAGGGCTGCATGAGTTTGCCGCCGTTGACCACCGCGGCCACCGCCGTGATCATCTGGAGGGGGGTGATCTTGCTGGACTGGCCGAAGGAACAGCTGGCCAATTCCACCGGGCCCATCCGATTGGGGGTATAATACTCGCTGCGGGCGGGCTCGGCGGGCAGGTCGATGCCGGTGGCGCCGGTCAGGCCAAAGGCTTCAAAATACTGGTAGAACCGCTCCTTGCCCAGCAGCTGGCCGATCTGGATCAGCGACTGGTTGCAGGACTGGGCCACCGCCTGCTGCACCGTGAGCAGCCCGTGCGCCTTGTTGTTGGCACAGTGGAACGCGATGCCGGACACCTTGTAGGACTTGCCGCAGGTGAACTGGGTCAGCGGCTGCACCACGCCGCAGTCCAGCGCGGCGGAGGCGGTGATGAGTTTGAACACAGACCCCGGCTCGTACAGATCGCTCACCGCCTTGTTGCGCCACTGGGTCTGCTGGGCCAGCTGCAAGGCGGCGGTGCGCTCCTCCCCGGTCAGCGCGTCCACTGCCGCGCGGGTGGTCTCGTCCGCGATCAGGCGGGGCTGGTTGGGGTCGTAGTCGGGCTTGGTGGCCATGGCCAGGATCGCCCCGGTGTTCACGTCCATGACAATGCCCACCGCCCGGGCGGAGACATTGTGCTCCTGCACCGCGTAACTCAGGTGCTGTTCCAGATAATGCTGGATGTTGGCGTCGATGGTCAGGGTCAGGCTGTTGCCCTGCACCGGCGCCTGGTAAAAGCTGTCCGCCTGTTCCAGATCGTATCCCCAGGCGTTGCGGGCGGTCAGCACGCTGCCCGCCACCCCGGTGAGGGTATCGTTATACTTCAGTTCCAGCCCGGCCAGGCCGTCCCCGTCCACATTGGTGAAGCCCAGGATGCTGGCGGCAAAATCCCCCTCCGGGTACAGGCGCTTTGTGTCCTGCTGGATGCGGATGCCGGTCAGGCCGGTGGATTCGCAGTAGTCCCGCACCGCGTCGGCGGTCTCCCGGTCCACCCGGCGGGCCAGCAACGCGTCGTTGCTTTTCCGGTCGGCAAACTTTTCGGCAAAGGCTGCCGGGTCTTCGTTCAAAATCGCGGCCAGATCGGCGGCGGCCGCGTCCAGCAGTTCCTCCTGCATCTCCCGGGGTACCGCCCGGATGGTCCAGCAGGTGACGCTGCCCGCCAGCAGGGTGCCGTCGGCCGCGTAGATATCCCCCCGGGGCGCGGGCACCGTGGCGGAGCGCATCTGCTGGCGGGCGGCCCGGGCGGCGTAAAAGCTGGAATCCGCCAGTTGCAGCCAGGCCAGGCGGGCCAGAAGCACCCCGGCCACGGTCAGGGCCATGGTCCCGGCCAGCAGCCGCACCCGCAGCCGCATGGCGGCGGATTGCCCGGCGGTGGCGGGCGGCGGCGCGGCGGGTCGGGGCCGCCGGGGCGGGCGGGCCGGGTCACGGTGAAAAAACGACATAGAAAATCCCCCCTGTCTGCCATAAAGATACGCGCAGAGAGGGGGGATGTATGATTTTGGGCGCTCCGGGTCAGACAAGGCCGATCTGGCGGGCGTAGTCCTCAATCAGTTCCCGTTCCAGGAAAGGGGTCTTGACCCCCATACGGTCCCGATAGGTCTCGTGGCCCTTGCCGATGACACAGATCAGATCGCCGGGCTGGGCATGGTCAATGGCGTAGTGGATGGCGTCCAGCCGGTCGTGGATCTCCACGGTGGGCACGTTGGGATTGCCCTGGGCGATGCCCTGGCGGATGTCGGCAATGATGTCCTCCACCTTCTCAAACCGGTTGTTGTCCTCGGTGAGGATCAGGACATCCGCCATCTCACTGGCCACCTTGCCCATGCCGTAGCGGCGCAGTTTGGACCGGTTGCCGCCGCAGCCAAACAGGCAGACCAGCCGATGGGGCTTGTAGGCCCGCAGGGTGGACAAAAGGCTCTCGGTGCCGGCCTCGTTGTGGGCAAAGTCGATCAGGATGGTGAAGTCCTTGCTGATGGGCACCATCTCCACCCGGCCCTTGACCGCGATATCGGTCAGGCCGTTGTGGATGGCGTCGTGGGGCAGACCCAGTTCCCGGCCCACCGCGATGGCCGCCAGCGCATTGTAAACGCTGAATTCGCCGGGCATATTCACCTTGACCTGCATCTTCTCCTTGCCGGTGACGTGGAAGGTGATGCCCAAAAAGTTCTCCGCCCGCAGCAGCTGCAGATGGTCGGCCCGGTAGTCGGCGGGGTTGTGCATGCCGTAGGTGACCAGGCGGCAGGTATGGCCCTCCAGCAACGCTTCGGTGTTGGGGTCATCGGCGTTGACGATCCCAACCTTGCACCGCTGGAACAGCTGGCCCTTCCAATACCGGTACTCCTCGAAGGTGGCGTGCTCGCCGGGCCCGCCGATGTGGTCGTGGTACAGGTTGGTGAACACCCCCACGTCGAACTCGATGCCGGTGACCCGGTCCATCATGATCCCCTGGCTGGACACCTCCATGACCACGCTGTCACAGCCCGCGTCGCGCATGGCGCGGAACATCCTTTGCAGTTCATAACTCTCGGGGGTGGTGTTGGCCAGTTCCTGGTTCACCCGCCCATAGGCCACGCCGTTTGTGCCGATGATACCGCAGTTGCGCCCGGCCGCCAGCAGCACCGAACGCACCATGTGGGCGGTGGTGGTCTTGCCCTTGGTGCCGGTAATGCCGATCATGGTCATCTCCCGGGCGGGATGGCCAAAATAATTGGCGCTGAGCAGCGCCAGCGCCCGCCGGCTGGAATCCACTCGTACCACCGTGACCGCAGCGTCCGGCAGCGGGATCTCATGCTGGATCACCAGCACCCCCGCCCCCGCGGCCACCGCGTCGGCGGCCAGGTCGTGGCTGTCCCGGCTGGTGCCCACGATGCAGACAAACAGCGCGCCGGGTACCAGACGGCGGGTGTCGTAGACCACGTCGGCCACCTCCCGGTCGGTCGTTCCCTGCACAAGGGTGTAGTCCACTCCGTTCAGAAGATCTTTCAGCAGCATGGCGTTCCCTCCGTTTTTTCGGTTTGCGGCCTTCACCGCTTTACAAAATATTCGTCATACCAGACAAGAAATACGAACACACACCAGATCTGCCGCCAGTTGTCCCGCTTGCCGGACAGGTGCTGGTCCAGCATCTTGTCCAGCGCGTCGGTGTAGAAGAGCTGGCGGGCGGCCTCGGTGTGGAAGGCCTGGCGCACCACGGCGGCGTACTTCTCGTCCCGCAGCCAGGCGCGCACCGGCACCGGGAAGCCCAGTTTTTTCTTGTCGGCTGTCTGGGGTGGGATGCTGCGCTGGGCGGCCCGGCGCATGGCGATCTTGGTGTTGTGGGCGTCGGCCCGGTAGCGCACCGGGATGCGGCGGGCCAGATCGAATACCTTTCGGTCCAGGAAGGGCACCCGCAGTTCCAGGCTGTTGGCCATGCTCATCTTGTCCGCTTTCAGCAGGATATCCCCCACCATCCACAGCTGCAGGTCGGTGAACTGCATCCGGGTGACCGGGTCCTGCCCCTTGGTCTTGTCAAACAGCGGGCGGGACAGGTCGGTGGGCAGCACGCCCGGGACGTAATGACGCAGCAGCTGTTTTTTGCGCCGTTCCCCCATCAGGTCGGTGTTGCCGATATACCGCTCTTCCAGCGGGCGGCCCCGGCGAACCAGGAAATTCAGCCCCCGCACCGGCGGCAGCTGCTCCGCCACCGCGCCCAGGAACCGGCGCAACGGCAGCGGCAGCCGGTCGTACCAGCTGACGGTGAAGGGCTCTTTATAGATGTTGTAGCCGCCGAAGAACTCGTCCGCCCCCTCGCCGGACAGGCAGACCTTGACCTGTTTGGCGGCCTCCCGGTTCACGAAATACAGCGCCGCGCTGGCCGCGTCGGCCAGGGGCTCGTCCATGTGATACTGGATTTTGGGCAGGTTGGCCCAGTATTCCTCCGGGGTGATGCGGTAGGCGAAGTTCTTCACCCCGATGTGCTTGCTGAACTCCTGGGCGTAGTGGGTCTCGTCGTACTGCGCCTCGGCAAAGCCCACCGTAAAGGTCTTGTCCACATGGGCCAGGCAGGCCATGTAGCTGGAATCCACCCCGCTGGAGAGGAAGCTGCCCACCTCCACGTCCGCGATCTTGTGGGCGGCCACGCTCTCCTTCATGGCGGCCTCGATGTCGTTTTCCCAGTCCTCCAGGGTGCGGGACTCGTCCGCCTCAAAGGAGGGCGACCAGTACCGCTGCACGGTGATCTCACCGTCCTGCCATTCCAACCAGTGGGCGGGCAGCAGCTTTTTCACATCCTGAAAAAACGTGTCCTCCCCCGGGGAGTACTGAAAGCTCAGATACAGCTGCAGCTGCGTGGCGTTGAACCGCTTGTCAAACTCAGGATTGGGCAGAAAACTTTTGATCTCGCTGCCGAACATAAAGCTGCCGCCCTTGTGGTAATAATAAAAGGGCTTGATGCCGAAATGGTCCCGGGCGCAGAAGAGTTTGCCGGCGTTTTTATCCCAGATGGCGAAGGAGAACATCCCCCGCAGCCGGGCAACCATCTCCCGGCCCCATTCCTCATAGCCGTGCAACAGCACCTCGGTATCCGAATGGTCGCTGGCAAAGGTGTGGCCGGCGGCCTGCAGTTCGGCGCGCAGGGCCTGAAAGTTGTAGATCTCCCCGTTAAAGACGACGACCATACTGCCGTCCTCGTTGAACATGGGCTGCTTGCCGCCCTCCAGGTCGAGGATGGAAAGCCGCCGGTGGCCCAGCGCCACCCGCTCGTCGATATACTGACCCGCGCCGTCCGGCCCCCGATGGGCGATGGCGTCCATCATGGCAGAGAGCACCTCGGCCTTATCGGCCCGTTTACTGGTAAAACCTGTGATTCCACACATGGCAGTGTTTCCTTTCCCGCGGGGCGCCTTGAAACGGCACGCCCCTGTTTTCCGGTGCGTTTTGCGCACAAGATGGTTTTATTATACTACGAAACTGGCGGCTGTAAAAGGGCTTTTTCATTGACATACCGCCGCCGCGGAAGTACAATAAAGTATCGTATGACCTGTGCAGTATAACACGCGCGCTGTGCGCGGGAATTGAGGCGTGAAACAATGGAACAGCTGACAAATCTGCTGCCGGTATTATTGGGCAGCGACGCCAACGTATACGGGATGGCGCGCAGTTTTTATATGGAATACGGGGTGACCAGCCTGGCCATCGGCAAAGGGGCGCTGGCCGCCACCGCCAATTCCCGGCTGGTAAAGATCGCGGTGGTGGAGCCGCGGCTGGAAGAGGACGAGGTGTTTGTGACGGTACTGCAGCGGTTTGCCGCCGACCATCCGAACACCACCCGGGTGCTGGTAAGCTGCGGCGACAACTACACCGGTCTGATGGCCCGCAACCGGGCCGCGCTGAAGGATCTGTACCATTTTGCCTGCCCCACCCCGGAATTGTGGGAGCAGCTAGACATGAAGGAGAACTTCTACAAGGCCTGCGAGGCTCACGGGATCGCCTATCCCCGCACCTTCGGCTGCACCGCCGAAAACTGGCGCACGGTCCAGCTGCCCTTTGATTTCCCCTGCATCATCAAGGCCTCCAACAGTGTGGCCTACTGGAACTGCCGCTTTCCGCACAAGAAAAAGGTGTTCATCGCCAACGACCGCAAGGAATTCGAGGAGATCGTGGCGGCCATCTACTCCTCCAGCTATCAGGACAGCCTGGTGCTGCAGGAATACATTCCCGGTGAGGACTGCCAGATGCGGGTGCTGAACTGCTACTCGGGGCTGGACCGCAAGGTGCGACTGATGGCACTGGGCCGGCCTCTGCTGGAGGAACAGACCCCGGAGGGCATCGGCAACTACGCGGCCATCCTGTCGGTGAAGGACGAGGAGCTCATGGCCCGGATGAAGGCGTTTTTGGAAGACGTGGGCTGGGAGGGCTTCTCCAACTTTGACATGAAGTACGACGTCCGGGACGGCCAATATAAAATGTTTGAGATGAATCCCCGGCAGGGGCGCAGCAGTTTTTTTGTGACCGCCAGCGGCTACAATCTGGCCAAATGGCTGGTGGACGACGTAGTGCTGCACAAGCCGGCGGGCCTGACCATCGCGGACGCCCAGAGCCTGTGGATGATCGCGCCGGCGGGCATCCTGCGCCGGTATCTGAAGGACAAGGATCTGCTGGCTCAGGCCGAGGCGCTGATCCGGGCGCACAAGGTCAGCCATCAGCTGTTCTGCAGGGAGGATTTCAGCCTTCGGCGGGGGATCTGGTATATTAAGAACCAGCTGAACAACTACCGCAAGTACAAGCGGTATTTCGGCAACAAGAGCCTGAAAGACTGAGAGCGGAGGGAAACGGGTATGTGCGGATTCGTGGGATTTGCCGCGGCAAAACTGGAACGGGAAGAAGCCCTGGCCACCATCCGGGCGATGGGCGAACAGATCGCCCACCGGGGCCCGGACGGCGAGGGCTTTTATGTGGATGAGCGGGTGGCGCTGGGGCACCGGCGGCTGTCCATTATCGACCTGGAGGGCGGCAAACAGCCCATGTTCAATGAGGACGGCAGCCTGGTTGTTGTCTTTAACGGGGAGATCTACAACTTCCAGGAACTGCGCGGGGAACTGGAGGCAGCGGGTCACGTCTTCTCCACCCGGTCGGACACCGAGGTATTGCTGCACGGCTATGAGCAATGGGGGGAGGAACTGCCCGGCAAACTGCGGGGGATGTTCGCTTTCATGCTCTGGGACAAACGGAACGAGACGTTGTTCGGCGCCCGGGACATCTTTGGCATCAAGCCCTATTATTACTACAACGAGGGCGGGCATTTTCTGTTCGGCAGCGAGATCAAGAGTTTCCTGCCCCATCCGGGCTTTGTCAAGGAACTGAACGAGGAACGGCTGCCGGAATACCTGTCCATCGAGTACATCCCCAACGAGGAGACCATGTTCCGAGGGGTATACAAGCTGCCCGGCGCCCACTGGCTGCGCTGGAAAAACGGCAAGCTGGAGATCCACCGGTACTTTAGCATCCGGTTTGAAGCCGACGAGAGCCTGACCGATGAGGAATGGCAGAAGAAGATCACCGATACCTTTGCCGAGAGCGTGGCCGCCCACCAGATCGCGGATGTGGAGGTGGGATGTTTCCTCTCCAGCGGGGTGGATTCCAGCTTTGTGGTGAACGAGGTGGCCAAGGGCACCCCTCATGTGAAATCCTTCAGCGTGGGATACGAGGAGGAGAAATACTCCGAACTGCCCTACGCCCAGGCTTTCAGCAAGGAGATCGGGGTTCCCAGCATCGCCAATAAAGTGAGCGCCGACGAGTTTTTTGAGGCCAACAAGACCATCCAGTGGTACCTGGATGAGCCGATGCCAAATCCCAGCGAGGTGCCCCTCTACTTCCTGACCAAGAACGCGGCAAAATACGTGAAGGTCGTATTGAGCGGCGAGGGCGCGGACGAGTTGTTCGGCGGCTATCCTATGTACTGCGCGGCCTGGCATTTTGCCGAATACAGCAAGGTGCCCGCGCCGGTTCGCAAGGCGACCGCCGCGCTGGCCAGGCGGCTGCCCGATTTCAAGGGCAAGAACTTTGCGATCCGGGGCGCCATGGAACCCTGGCAGCGGTTCATGCGGGCTAACTATGTGTTCCCCGCCCCGGCCGAGCGGGACCAGTATCTGAAAAAGGATTACCACAGCAAAAAGCCGGAGGAATGGTTCAAGCCCTATTTCGACCAGGTGCAGGGGTTGGACGAGCCCACCCAGCTGCAATGGGTGGATATGCACACCTGGATGTTGTACGATATTCTGCTCAAGGCCGACCGGATGAGCATGGCCAACAGCCTGGAGCTGCGGGTGCCTTTCCTGGACCGGGAGGTGCTGAAGGTGGCCACCGCACTGCCCGCCCGGCTGCGCAGCGGCAAGGAGCAGACCAAAATTGCCCTGCGGCGGGCCGCCATGGCCCAGCTGCCTGAGAGCGTGGCAAAGCGGAAAAAGCTGGGGTTCCCGGTTCCGCTGAACGACTGGCTGTGTCAGGACAAGTACTACAACATGGTGCGGGAGAAGTTCGAGGGCGAAGTCTGCGCCCGGTTCTTTGTACCCGAAGCCTGCATCCGGCTGCTGGACAGCCACAAAAACGGCACCGCCAAACCCGGCGCCATGACCCAGATCTGGAGCATCTACAGCTTCATTCTCTGGTACGAACAGTTCTTTGTGCTACGGTAAGCATGGTATAAGCAAGAGCCCGGAGGGTTCTCCGGCGTTCTATAGGGACAATTTATGAACCTACCCATATAACTTAATATTTGTTCCTGTGGAGGGAGGCTGTGTTTCGGCACAGCCTCCCTTTTCTGCTCATGCGACCTCGTTTGGGATTTCTTCTGCCATGGACTCTGCCATACTCTGGGGCAGTTCGTCCACCAGCCCAATGTCACGGTAGTAGATGCGTACCTCCTGCGGCGCTGTGCGGGAGTATTTCTCCGCACGCTCTCCGACCTCCACCCGTTTGATGAAGATGCGCAGGATCTCAGCGGTCAGCTCCGGGATCTCCGTGTACCTCTTGGCGTTCTCAATGAACCGAGCAATATTGGAGCTGGAGTCTTTCAGTTCCTGAAGCCTTACTTCCATGGCAGGGAGCTGTTCTTGAATCTCTTTCTGCTCGGCAGTGTACTCTTGAGAGAGGAGACGATACTGCTCATCCGGTATGCGGCCAAGGACGCTGTCCTCATAGAGCCGCTTGAACAGCTTTGTCAGCTGGACCTGGCGCTTTTGCATGGTGTCGATTTTCTTTTGAAGCACCGTGATCTCTTGCTGCGCCTCCTTGCCCTGCTCCTTGCGGATATGCTCCGCAAACCGCAGCTCGTTCTGACGAGCGAAGTGCGTGACACGGCGGATGTCATCCAGCAGGATGGCACTGAGTTCCTGTTCTCTGATGTAATGCCCAGAGCAAACATCTTTGCCTTTCTTCTTGTAGGTAGAGCACATGAAGTTGTTTTTCAC
>CALXIA010000048.1 GCA_944388245.1 uncultured Gemmiger sp.
ATCGCGGCCCGCTTTATTCTGATCATTCTGCTGTTGGCCAGCGTGATGCTGGTCACCGGTTTTACCCCCGGCGATGGCTGGCAATTCCTGTCGGATCTGTTTGGGGATTGGCAGGCCGATCACGAGGAACGCAAAGAGGAGCGGGAAGCCCGCCGCCAGGCGCGGGAGGAGGCCCGTCAGCAGGAACGGGAAGAGCGGGAGGAGCAAGAGCCGGAACCCCGCGTCCCTGCCCGGGTGCGCCGCCGTTCGGTGGACGTGGATCTGGGCCCCGATCCGATCCAGGAGACCGCCGGAGAGGCGGTACGTCCGGCCCCGGGTGAGCCGGTGGTGGGCCCCGGCGGTACGTTTGGTCAATTTACCGTGCCGGCCCCCGCGGAACCGGAAGAAATCTTTGAAACCACCATCTCTCTTCCGGATCAGGAGCCGGACCGCCCGGCCCAGCCGGATTTCTCTTTCCTGAATCCGGAAACCCCGGCGGCCGCTTCTCCGGATGTCTCGCAAGCGCAGGATGCTCCGGCAAAACCGGCCGCGCCGGAGGGCGGGGAGTTGGATCATCTGGTCCGCAAGGCCATGGCGGAACCCTCGCTCACCCCGGCCAAGGTTACCGGGGCGGCGGGCGACCAGCTGCGGATGGCCCCCGCCGTTGCCGACGAGCCGGAGGCCTATCACTATCCGCCGCTGACCTTGTTCCGGCAGGCCCCCGCCGGGGAAGATACCGGCGTGGAGGAGGAACTGCGCAAGAACGCGGAGGTGCTGGTGGGCACCCTGGAGAGTTTCGGGGTCAAGACCCGGGTATTGGATATCTGCCGGGGGCCGTCGGTCACCCGGTATGAGTTGCAGCCGCTGGCCGGGGTCAAGATCAGCCGGATCACCAGCCTGGCGGACGACATCGCCCTGAACCTGGCCACCGCCGGGGTTCGGATCGAGGCGCCCATCCCCGGCAAACCCGCCGTGGGCATCGAGGTGCCCAACCGGCACAGCTCGCCGGTGTTCATCCGCAGCATCTTTGAAACGCCGGTGTATACCAAGAGTGCATCCCCGCTGACCATCGCTCTGGGCAAAGACATTGCCGGCGCGCCCCAGGTGGCCGATCTGTGCAAGATGCCCCATCTGCTGATCGCCGGCTCTACCGGCAGCGGTAAATCGGTCTGCGTCAACAGCATCATCATCAGCTTTTTGTACAAGTCCAGTCCCGAGGATGTAAAACTCATCCTCATCGACCCCAAGGTGGTGGAATTGGCCGAGTACAACGGGATTCCGCATCTGCTCATGCCGGTGGTCACCGAGCCCCGCAAGGCGGCGGGCGCGCTGGGCAGCGCTGTGGCCGAGATGGAGCGCCGTTACCGGCTGTTTGCCGAAAACAACGTGCGGGATATCAAGAGTTACAACCGGATGGCCGCCGAGGCCGGCGACGTGGACAAGCTGCCCTACATCGCCATTATCATCGACGAGTTGGCCGACCTGATGATGGTGGCCGGCAAAGAGGTGGAGGATTACATCTGCCGCATCGCCCAGAAGGCCCGTGCGGCGGGCATGCACCTGATCGTGGCCACCCAGCGCCCCAGCGTGGACGTGATCACCGGCCTGATCAAGGCCAACATCCCCAGCCGGATCGCCTTTGCGGTGTCCAGCCAGGTGGACAGCCGTACCATTCTGGACTCCGGCGGCGCGGAAAAGCTGCTGGGCATGGGCGATATGCTCTTCATGCCGGTGGGCGCCTCCAAGCCTGTGCGAATCCAGGGCACCTATGTGAAGGATGAAGAGATCGCCGCGGTGCTGGAGTTCATCAAAAAGGACAACAGCTCCCAGTATAACGAAGAGATGATCGCGGAGATGGAGAAGCGCGCTGTGCCCGAGAAGGGCGCGGAGAGCGGCGGCGACGAGGACGGCGGCCACGACCCGATGCTGCGCCAGGCCGCCGAGGTGGTCATCGACGCGGGCCAGGCCTCCACCAGCCTGCTGCAGCGCCGCTGCAAGCTGGGCTATGCCCGGGCTGCCCGCATTATGGATGAGATGGAACAGCTGGGCATCATCGGCCCCTACCAGGGCGCCAAGCCCCGGGAGGTGCTCATGACCCGCCAGCAGCTGATCGAGATGACCATGAACAACCCGGAAAGCACCGAGGGCTGACCGGGTCGCCCGCCGCGCCGCCCCCCATTTTTTCGGGCCGGCGCGGCATTGCCCTGCTATGCGACAAGGAGCGTTGGAATGTTGTACACAGAATTTTTGCCCATCAGCCGCCAGGATATGGAGAGCCGGGGGTGGGACCAGGTAGACTATGTGCTGGTCACCGGCGACGCCTATGTGGACCATCCCAGCTTTGGCGCGGCCATCATTGGCCGGGTACTGGAGGCGGAAGGCTTCCGGGTCGGGGTGCTCAGCCAGCCGGATTTCACCACCTGTGAGAGTTTCAAGGAGTTCGGCCGCCCCCGGTACGGCTTTTTCATCGGCGGCGGCAACGTGGACAGCATGGTGGCCCACTATTCGGTGGCCAAGGTGCGCCGTGCCGAGGACGAATACACCCCCGGCGGCAGGGCGGGCCGCCGCCCCGACCGCAGCGCCACGGTCTACAGCCAGCTGGCCAAACAGGCTTACCCCGACCTTCCGGTGATCCTGGGCGGGCTGGAGGCGTCGCTGCGCCGGTTTGCCCACTACGACTACTGGATGGACGAGGTGCTGCCCAGCATTGCCGAGACCTCCGGCGCGGACCTGATCTCCTTCGGCATGGGGGAGCATCAGACCCGCACCATTGCTCGCCGTCTGGCGGCAGGGGAACCGGTGGAGAGCATCCGGGATGTGGCCGGCACCTGTTACCTGACCGATTTCGCCGGCTTGCCGGAAACCTATGTGGAATGCGCGGGCTTCAACAAGGTCAAGGCCGACAAGGTGGCCTATGCCCGGGCCTGCCGTATCCAGATGGACAACCAGGACCCGGTCTCCGGCCAGATCGTGGTGCAAAAACAGAGCCGGCAGTATCTGGTGCAGAACATCCCCGCGAAACCTCTGACCCGCCGGGAACTGGACGAGGTGGCCGCGCTGCCCTTCACCCGCCGCTACCATCCCAGCTACGACGCGCTGGGCGGGGTGCCCGCCATTGAGGAGGTGGAGTTCTCCATCATCCACAACCGGGGCTGCTACGGCGGCTGCAATTTCTGTGCCATCACCCTGCATCAGGGCCGCCGGGTCACCAGCCGCAGCGCCGACAGCGTGGTGGCGGAAGGGGAGCGCATCGCCCAAAGCCCCGGCTTCAAGGGCTACATCCACGATGTGGGCGGCCCCACCGCCAACTTTCGTCTGCCCAGCTGTGCCAAGCAGATGCGGGAGGGCATGTGTCAGGGCGGCAAGAAGTGCCTGGCTCCCAGCCCCTGCCCCCACCTGATCGTGGACCACAGCGAATATCTGGGCATCCTGCGGCGGCTGCGGGCCATCCCCGGGGTGAAGAAGGTGTTTATCCGCAGCGGCATCCGCTACGACTATCTTATCCGGGATAAGGACGAGACCTTCTTCAAGGAACTGGTGCGGTACCACATCTCCGGCCAGCTGAAGGTGGCGCCGGAGCATTGCGCCCCCACTACCCTGGCCTATATGGGAAAACCGCCGATCGAGACCTACAACAAGTTCTCCAAGCGGTTTTATGAGCTGACCAAACAGGCGGGCAAGCAGCAGTATCTGGTGCCCTATCTGATGAGCAGCCATCCCGGCAGCACCCTCAAGGACGCGGTGATCCTGGCGGAATACCTGCACCGCAACCACATCCGGCCGGAGCAGGTGCAGGATTTTTATCCCACCCCCGGCACCGTGTCCACCTGTATGTTCTACACCGGCCTTGACCCCTATACCCTCAAACCGGTGTTTGTGGAGAAGTCCCCGGAGGGCAAGGTGCTGCAGCGGGCGCTGCTTCAGTATTATGAGCCCCGCAACGCCGCCCGGGTCATCAGGGCGCTGAAGCTGACCCATCGGGAGGATCTGATCCCCCTGCTGGTGCCCGGCTCCGCCCGGCGAAAGGAAACCAAGCCATGGCAAAGCGAAAAACGTCCCGCCGCCCCCGCGGCAAAGCGGCGCAGCGGCAAGCGGCGCTGAACAACCTTGTCCGCACCCTGATCGGTCTGGCCGCCGCGCTGGCCGCGATCCTGGGGGTGAACCAGTATCTGGGCGGCCCGTCCCTGTGGGAAGGCTTGCCGGCGCTGGATTTCGCTCCGCCGGCCTCCTCCCAGGCCGCATCCGCGCCGGCTGCCGGCGTGTCCGGCGAAAGCACCGTTCTGCGGTTTTTGGATATGGGCCAGTCGGACGCGACCCTGATCCAGCAGGGCGGCGGCTTTATTTTGATCGACGCGGCGGACTCCGCCCACAGCGAAAAACTGCTGCACGATCTGCAGGCCGCCGGGGTGGAGACCCTGGACCTTCTGGTCATGACCCATCCCCACGCCGACCACATCGGGGCCATGGCCCAGGTGCTGGAGACCTTCACCGTCAAACAGGTGCTGCTGCCGGACTTCACCAAGGCCCCGCTGCCCACCACCCGCACCTTTGAAAAGGTGATGGAGCAGATCGCGGATCAGAACATCCCCACCGTCACCGCAGCGCCGGGCTGGACCTTCTCGCTGGGCGATGGCACCCTCACGGTGCTGGGCGCCGGCGTGGAGACCGACAACTACAACGAATTGAGCATCGCCGGGCGCTTTGACTCCCCGGATCTGTCCTATCTGTTCACCGGCGACGGGGAGAGCGGGGTGGAACAGGACCTGCTGGACAGCGGCGCGAACCTGTCCGCCCAGGTGTACAAGGCGGGCCATCACGGCTCGTCCACCTCCAGTGGCGAGGCGTTCCTGTCCCGGGTGCGGCCGCAGATCGCGGTGATCAGCTGCGGGCTGGACAACGATTACGGCCACCCCGACGCCGAAACGCTGGACAAACTCACCGCCGTAGGGGCGCAGATCTGGCGCACCGACCAGCAAGGCGCCGTCACGGTGCGCCGCGTGAACGGCCAGCTTCAGGCCGAGAGTGAAAAGGAGGCCGCCTGATGCTCTGCTCTGTGGACCGCATCACCCCCCACGCCGCCTATCTGGAGGACGAGGAAGGCCGTTCCCTGACCGTCTTGCCGGAGAAGCTGGCCCCCGGCGTGGCCGAGGGGGACATGGTCGCGCCGGGGGATGACGGCCTTTGGCATACCGACCCCGCCGCGACCCAGGCCCGGCGCGCCCGCGTCCGGGCGCTGCTGGACCGCTTGAACCGAAAGGAGCCTTGACCCATGTACATCCGTTCGCTTTTCGCCCAGAAACCCTGTGTGTTTTCGCTGGAGGTCTTTCCACCCAAGCAGCAGGCCAGCTATGAATCCCTGCAGAACTCCCTGCGCCAGATGGCGGAACTGAAACCCGACTTCATCAGCGTCACCTACGGGGCGGGCGGCACCGCGCCGGGCGGGGTCTCCACCTGCCAGATCGCCTCGTTCTTGAAAAACGAGCTGAGCATCGAGCCGCTGGCCCACCTGACCTGCGTGGGCGCCAGCGAGGAGATGCTCCGCGCCCGGCTGGACGAACTGTTTGCCGCCGGTGTGCGCAACGTTCTGACCCTGCGGGGGGACAAAAACCCCGAACGGCCGCTGCAGCCGCCGTTCCTGCACGCCAGCGACCTGGCCGCCTTTGTACAAAGCCAGTACGGCAGCTTCGGCTTGTCCGGCGCCTGCTACCCGGAGGGCCATCCCGAGAGCGCCAGCCTGGCCGAGGACGTGGCCAACCTGCGCAAAAAGCAGCAGGCCGGGATCACCCATCTGGTCACCCAGCTGTTCTTTGATGAACTGCATTTTTACCGCTTTTTGAATATGGCGCGCAAGGCCGGGGTGGACCTGCCGGTGTCCGCGGGCGTCATGCCTATTGTGAACCAGCGGCAGATCCAGCGCACGGTGGCCCTGTCCGCCGCCAGCCTGCCGCCCAAGTTCACCAAGATGATCGCCCGCTGGCAGGACGATCCCGATTCTCTCTATCAAGCGGGCATCGACTACGCCATCGAACAGCTGCGCGGCCTGATCCAGGGCGGCGCGGACGGCGTGCATCTCTATGCCATGAACAATCCCCAGGTGGCCCGCCAGGTCTGGCAGGGCATCGCGGACCTGCTGTAAAAGGAGCCAGCCATGCAACTGTCACTTCCCGCCGCGCCGGACTACGCCCAGGCGCTGCGCTATCTGGGCGCCCCGCCGGAGGACACGTCCTCCCGGGCGCTGCTGGAACGCTGTGCCGGGCCGCTCTGGCAGGCCGCGGCGCCCCGGGGCATATCCCGCGCGGTGCCCACCGGGCAGCTGCCCGCCGAACTCACCGCCGGGCAGGACATCCGCCTGCACCTGGGCGACAGCGCGCAGACCCTGCTTTTCGCGGTGACCCTGGGGCCCGGCGTAGACGTTCTGCTGCGCCGCCTGGCCGTCACCGACGTGGCCGCGTCAGCCGCGGCCGATGCGCTGGCCTCCGCCCTGGTGGAACAGGTCTGCGACGCCTATGAAGAGGATCTGCGCCGGGAATGGCAGCAGAACGGCCTGTACCTGACCGGGCGGTTCTCACCCGGTTACGGGGACTATCCGCTTGCCGCCCAGCCGGTGCTCTGCCGCTTGCTGGATACCCACCGGGCCATCGGCCTGTCCACCGCGCCCAGCTGTATGCTCACCCCCTGCAAGAGCGTCACCGCCCTGCTGGGGATCGGGGATACCCCCCGGCGCGGCCATCGGGCGGGCTGCGGCCACTGTGCTCTGCGCACCACCTGTGCCTATCGGA
Organism: uncultured Gemmiger sp.; assembly: GCA_944388245.1. GTDB lineage: Bacteria > Bacillota > Clostridia > Oscillospirales > Ruminococcaceae > Gemmiger_A. Next base: position 6,759 of record CALXIA010000048.1, read on the forward strand.
AAAGGGGGACCTTCTGTGACGCTGAACCAACTGTTTGATACTTCCCGGTACACCATCCTGGACGGGGGCATGGGCACCATGCTCCAGGCCGCCGGGCTGCCGCTGGGCACGCGGCCGGAATCCCTGGCGCTGACCCGTCCGGATCTGCTGGAGACCATCCATCGCAACTATGCCCAGGCCGGGGCGCAGCTGCTCTACGCCAATACCTTCGGCGCCTCGGACCATAAGCTGGCCGGCACCGGGTACACGGTGGAGCAGGTAGTGCCCGCCGCCATCGCCTGCGCCCGCCGCGCCGCCGGGGATACCGGTGCGCTGGTGGCGCTGGACATCGGCCCGCTGGGCGAACTGCTGGAACCCGCCGGCACGCTGACCTTTGAGGATGCCTATAATGCCTTTGCCCGCACCGTGCGGGCCGGTCAGGACGCGGACGTGATCGTGCTGGAGACCATGACCGATCTGTACGAGGTGAAAGCGGCGCTGCTGGCCTGCCGGGAAAACAGCGACAAGCCGGTGCTGGTCTCCATGACCTTTGAAGAAAACGGCCGCAGCTTTACCGGCTGCTGCGTGGAGAGTTTTGCCGCCGTGGCGGCGGGGCTGGGCGCGTCGGCCATCGGCGTAAACTGCTCGCTGGGGCCGGTGGAGATCCTGCCTCTGGCCCGCCGTCTGTGCGAGTGTGTGCCCGCCGGGATTCCGGTGTTCGTCAAGCCCAACCGGGGCCTGCCCCGGGCGGATGGTTCCGGCTACGATATGACCGCCGAGCAGTTTGCCGCGGCCATGGAACCCTATAAGGAACTGGGCGTTTCGATGGTGGGCGGCTGCTGCGGCACCGATACCGAGTGTATCCGGCTGCTGGCCCGGCGATTTGCCGGGCTTGTGCCCCCGGCCCGGCAGGTGAAGCCCGTCTCCCGGCTCTGCACACCGGTGCGGGCGGTGGAGATCGACGGCCCCACCGTGGTGGGGGAGCGGCTCAACCCCACCGGGAAAAAGCGGTTCCAGCAGGCGCTGCGGGAAGAGGATATGGACTATCTGCTGGCCCAGGCGGTCAGCCAGATGGAGGCCGGAGCCCAGCTGCTGGACGTAAACGTGGGCCTGCCCGGTCTGGATGAGCCCGCCCTGATGGAAAAGACGGTCCGCGCCTTGCAGGCGGTGGTGGATCTGCCGCTGGTGCTGGATTCCTCCGACCCGGCGGCGCTGGAACGGGGGCTGCGGGTGTATAACGGCAAGCCGCTGGTCAACTCGGTCAACGGCAAGCAGGAGGTGCTGGACGCCATCCTGCCTTTGTGCAAAAAATACAGCGCGGCGGTGATCGGGCTGACCCTGGATGAGGCCGGGATCCCCGCCGAGGCCGAAGCCCGGCTGGCTGTGGCCCGGCGCATCCGGGACGCGGCACTGGCCGCCGGTATCCCGCAGGAGGATATTTATATCGATTGCCTGACCCTCACGGCCAGCGCCCAGCAGGAACACGTGATGGATACCCTGCGAGCGGTGGAGGGCTGCAAGCGGGAACTGGGAGTGCGCACCATTCTGGGGGTGTCCAACATCAGTTTCGGGCTGCCCTGCCGGGAATATCTGAACGTAAGTTTTCTGACCCTGGCCCTGGCGCGGGGGCTGGACCTGGCCATCCTCAACCCCAACGCGGAGCCCATGATGGCGGCGGTGGCCGCCTGGCGGGTGCTCTCCGGCCAGGACGCGGGCAGCACGGCCTATATCGCCCGCTATGCCAACGCCGCCCCGGCCGTTGTCTCGGCCCAGCCGGGCCAGATCAGCCTGGAACAGGCGGTGGAGCAGGGCTTGAAGGCGGAAGCCGGCGCGGCGGCCCGCCGTCTGCTGGCCGATACCGACCCGCTGGAGGTGGTCAACGCCCATCTGGTGCCCGCGCTGGACCGGGTAGGGCAGGGGTTTGAAAAGGGGACGCTGTTCCTGCCCCAGCTGCTTCAGTCCGCGGCGGCGGCCCAGAGCGCCTTTGAGCAGGTGCGGACCGCGCTGGCCGAACAGGGCGGCAGCCCGGTGAGCCGGGGCGCCATCGTGCTGGCCACCGTGCAGGGGGATATCCACGATATCGGCAAGAACATCGTCAAGGTGCTGCTGGAAAACTACGGCTATCAGGTCACCGACCTGGGCCGGGACGTGCCCCCCGAGCGGGTGGCAGAGGCGGTTCGCCGCACCGGCGCGCCGCTGGTGGGCCTGTCCGCTTTGATGACCACTACACTTCCCAGCATGCGCCGCACCATCCAGCTGCTGCGGCAGGAAAACCTACCCTGCAAGGTAGTGGTGGGCGGCGCGGTGCTGACCCCGGAGTACGCCGCCGAGATCGGCGCGGATTTCTACGCCCGGGACGCCAAAGCCACCGCCGACATCGCCAATACGCTGTTCGGCTGAAACCAACAAAGCAACAGGCGCGCTGCCATCGGCAGCGCGCCTGTTTTTGCTATAAGAGTTTGGTTTATTGGATTTCCTGTTCCAGAGCGTCAAACTCCGGCGTGGAGAAAAACTCCCCTAGTGTAATGTCCAATCCGTCACAAATCATTTTAATCGTCAGCAGTTTGGGATTCTGGCTTTTGCCATAAAGAATGTTTTTGATGCTGGAGGGTGGGAGTGCGCAGATTGTCGCCAGTTTATTGATGCTGATGGAACGCTCGCCGCACAGGGTTAGGATGCGGTTCCGCACCGCTGTGATAGTGTCCATGCATCGCCCTCCCTCGAATTGTTTTATTTAAGAATAAACAATTCAGTTGCACATTATAGGCTATGCGTGCTACTATATAGGCTATACATAGCCTATATGGGGGATTTTTATGCAAGGAAAAGTCTGTACCTTCTTTGGACACCGGGATTGTCCGCAGTCAATTCGCCCCAAGCTGCGCGCCGCATTGATCGAACAGATCGAAACGCAACATGTCACGACCTTTCTGGTCGGGAATGAAGGCGGATTTGACGCAATAGCCCAGTCGGTTTTGCACGAGCTGCGGCAGGTCTATCCGGCGATCTCCTGCACCGTCGTGCTGGCCTATCTGCCGCGTCGCCCGCAAAACGCCGACCTGGCCACCCTGTTTCCCGAGGGCATTGAGACCGTACCCAAGCGGTTTGCCATCTCCTGGCGAAACCGCTGGATGCTGCGCCATGCCGACTGTGTGATAGCCTATGTGGCTCACAGCTGGGGTGGGGCGGCCCGCTTTTGCGAACTGGCCCGCAAGCAGGGCAAACCGCTCTGGAATCTGGTCGGGGAAACGTTCCAATAAAACACCGGGCGGGACGGCCCCCTGTGAAGGGGCCGTCCCGCCCGGTGCATTTTGCCTGTTTTTGACGAACCACGCCCAGCCGCCGGATTCCGCCGCGTTTTGCCCGCTTTCCGTGCTAGGATGGGCGCGGAGGTGATACCGATGCAGGCATTGGCCGGATTGCTGATCGCGGTGCTGTTCGTGTTCGCGGTGCTTTTGACGGTGGGGGAGGAGCGGGATCAGTCGTAGGTGTGCTCGCATACCTGGTGGATCTTCTCCCGCAGCGCCACAAAATCGGCAAAGGCGTCGGGCTTTTGCCGGGGATTGCGCAGCAGCGCCGCGGGATGCAGGGTCCCCATGAACCAGGTGCCGCTCTTTTCGGTGAACTGCCCGTGTTCCTTGGTCACCGAGAAATCCGGGCGGATCAGCCGCTGGGCGGCAATGCGGCCGAGACACACAATGATGCGGGGCCGGATCAGGCGAAACTGCTCCCGCAGCCAGGGCAGGCAGGCGTCCCACTCCTCGGGCAGCGGGTCCCGGTTCTGGGGCGGGCGGCATTTCACGATGTTGGTAATAAAGATATTCTTGTCCCGGTACAGGTCCACCGCCTCAAGATACTGGTCCAGCAGCTTTCCGCTGCGGCCCACAAACGGCAGCCCCTGCTCATCCTCGTTCTGGCCGGGGCCCTCGCCAATGAACATGACCTCGGCATTGGGGTTCCCCATGCCGAACACCACGTGCTGGCGGGTGTCGCACAGGCCGCATTTTTCGCAGGCGGTGCAGGCCTGCCGCAGTTGCTCAAAATCCATAAAACTGCCCTCCTTGTGTTATGGGCCTATTATACCACAGACGCGGGGGATTTTGTCTTGAAGTTTCGCCCGAATGTGCTACAATAGGATTGAAAATGCGCCCAGAGCAGTTTGTCTGCCCGGCGATACAGGAGGAAGAGTAAAAATGAAATTTCTGGTAGAAACTTCGGCCCGTCATGTACATGTCACCCAGGAGACCCTGGAAGTTCTGTTTGGCGCGGGATACCAGCTCACCGTCAAGAAAGAGCTGAGCCAGCCCGGCCAGTTCGCGTCCAACGAGCGTGTCACCGTGGTTGGCCCCAAGAAGGAGCTGGCCAACGTGTCCATCCTGGGGCCCTGCCGCAGCGCCAACCAGGTGGAGCTGTCCGCTACCGACGCCCGTTCCATCGGCATTGCCGCGCCGGTGCGTGAGTCCGGCGATATCGCCGGTTCCGGCGCCTGTAAGCTGGTCGGCCCCTGCGGCGAGGTGGAGTTGAGCGAGGGCGTGATCATTGCCAAGCGCCATATCCATGTGACCCCCGAGGACGCTGTGAAGCTGGGCGTTTCTGATAAGGAGATCGTCAAGGTGGCCTGCGGCAAGGAAGGCCGCAAGCTGATTTTTGACGATGTGGTCATCCGTGTGCGCAGCGATTTTGCCACCGCCATGCACATCGACACCGACGAGTCCAACGCCTGCCTGGGCGGCAATGAGGGCGAGATCGTCCGCTGAACCAAAACCGTCGGCATATCGGGCCGGGCGGGCAGCTGGCAAGCTGCCCGCCCGGCCTTTTGTCGGCCGGTCTTGCAATTTACGGGGATATGGTATATAATAGTCCGTGTTCGGACAGAGCCGGCATCGGTGCGCTGTTCGGCATACGGATGCGGGTCCTGTGCGATGGGGCTCCATGAACCATGTCAGGCGGGGAACCGAGCAGCATTAAGTGGCCCGCCCTGTGCGCCGCAGATCGCCTGCATCCGTATGCCGAGCCACGCACCCGTTTTCGCGGGCGCTGTCCGTTTTTTGTACGGCTATGCTGGGGGAGGTGTGCGCCTGTGTACCAGGCTTTGTACCGCAAATGGCGGCCTGCCGTCTTTGAGGACGTGGTGGGGCAGAGCGCGATCGTGTCCGCGCTGAAAAATCAGGTGGCCACCGGCCGGGTAGGGCATGCCTACCTGTTTACCGGCACCCGCGGCACCGGCAAGACCACCTGCGCCCGCATCTTCGCCAAGGCGGTCAACTGCACCAACCCCCGCGACGGCGACCCCTGCGGGGAGTGCGCCATCTGCCGCGGGGTGGATGAGGGCAGCATCCTGGACGTGATCGAGATCGACGCCGCCTCCAACAACGGGGTGGACAGCATCCGCGATCTGCGGGACGAGACCGCCTACACCCCCAGTTTGTGCCGGTACAAGGTGTATATCATCGACGAGGTGCACATGCTGTCTACAGCGGCGTTCAACGCCCTGCTCAAGACGATGGAGGAGCCGCCCTCCCATGTGATCTTTATTCTGGCCACCACCGAGATCCACAAGGTCCCGGCCACCATTCTTTCCCGCTGCCAGCGGTACGACTTCGGCCGCATCCGGCCGGAGGATATCGCGGCCCGGGTCCGGTATGTGGCCGGGCAGGAGGGGCTGGAACTGGATGAGGACGCCGCCATGCTCATTGCCCGTCTGGCGGACGGGGCGCTGCGGGACGCGCTCTCCATTCTGGATACCTGCGCGGGCATGTCCAAACAGATCGATCAGGACCTGGTGCGCCGTATGGCCGGCGTTACCGACCGCAGCTATCTGTTCGCCATCAGCGACGCGATCACCGAAAAAGATCCCTCCCGCGCGCTGGCGGAGGTCGCCCGGCTGCGGCAGCAGTCGGTGGATCTGCGCCGCCTTTGCGAGGAGTTGATCAGCCATTACCGCAACCTGATGCTCGCGGCCATGCCCGGCGGCAAAGCCCTGCTCACCGGCGTTTCCGGCGAGGAGGAAGTCCTCTATCTGCAACAGTGCGGCCAGGTGCCGCTGGGCAAGG
>CALXIA010000049.1 GCA_944388245.1 uncultured Gemmiger sp.
ACGTGACGCGCACGCTAGTATTCTAGGGCTACGCCCGCATGTGAAAAACCCCCGGCTTGGCCGGGGGATATTTATTTCGTGGAGCGGATGATGGGAATCGAACCCACACGGCCAGCTTGGGAAGCTGGAGTTCTACCACTAAACTACATCCGCATTTTTGAAGTGCTCATATAGTATACCACATCCCAAAAGAAAAGTCAAATGGTTTTTCCTCAAAGCAAAGAAAAATCCGGTGGGACGCTGTTCAACCGGGGCGGGGTGTGCTACAATACAAATGACCCCGCTTGGCGGGATAGAAAAGGAAGGAAACAGGCAATCATGACCTATCGTATCGTGCGCCAGAACGGGGATTCCATCGCGGTGCCGCAGCTGGTGTTCCACCAGCTGCCCAACGCGGACGAAGCCAGCGTTCGGGTGGCGTTGTATCTGCTGGCCACCGGCAGCACCGATCCCCGGGAGATCGCCCACGCGCTGCATCTGAAAAGCCCCCGCGCGGCGGAACGCGCCCTGCTCTGGTGGGCGGGCGCGGGGCTGCTGGAGGTGGTGCACCCGGAGGAGGACCCCCATCCGGCGCCCGCCGAAAAGCCCCTGCCCACCATCGCCCAGATCAACGAGGCATCCCTGCGGGATCCGATGATCGCGGTGCTCACCACCGAGACCCAGAGCGCGCTGGGCGTCGCGCTGGGGCACAGCGCGCTGCAGCAGCTGGTGGCGCTGTATCTGAACGAGGATTACCCCATCGACGTGATCCTGCCCTGCGCGGCCCATGTGGCCGGGTGCGGCCGCCATTCGGTGGCGGCGCTGCGGCAGGAACTGCGCCGCTGGCGCGCCGACGGGGTGGAGACCGGCGAACAGGCGGAGGCCTATCTGGAACGTCTGGCCCGCCGCCAGCAGAGCCAGAAAGCCGTGGCCGGAATGCTGGGCCTGTCCGTGGAGGATCTCACCCTGACCGAGCGCACCCGCATCGCCCAGTGGAGCGAGGAGTTCGGCTATGGGGAGGATATGGTGCGGGAGGCGCTGCTCCACGCGGGGGAAAAGCGGGAGGTGCGGTATCTGCACGGCATCCTGAAAGCCTGGCACGCCAAGGGCTGGCGCACGGTGCAGGATGTGCGGGGCGGCGGCGCGCTCACCGGCAGCAACCTGCGGGCCGACCGGCCAACCCCCAGCGGCCGGGATATCTTTCAGCGGGCGCCCGGCCGGGTGCGCCGCTTGAAACGGGAGGAATAAACCATGCGTACCAAACAGCAGCTGTTCCGCGCCGCCAAGGACCGCCTGGCCGAGCGGCACCAGCGGGCGTTGAGCCTGGCGCTGTACAACCGGCAGCAGGCCCGGGAAAAGGTGCCCGAGCTGGACGAACTGGAAGACCAGGCCCGGCGCTGCGGCTTTGAGGCGGCCCGTCTGGCCGCCGTGGGCGCCGACAAGGACAAGATCCAGGCCAAGCTGGCCGAGGGGGACGCGGTCCGCGCCCGCCGGGACGAGGCGCTGCGCGGCGCGGGGATCGATCCCGCCGGGATGGAGCCGGTCTACCAGTGCCCGCTGTGCCGGGATACCGGCCGGATCAACGGCAAGACCTGCGAGTGCCTTGTGCGGATGGCCCGGCAGCTGCGCCGGGAGGAGATCGCCGCCTCCACCGCCCTGTCGGTGAGCCGGTTCGACGCGCTGGACCGCAGCCTGTATCCGGATGTGTTCGATCCGGCCTTGGGGGATACCCAGCGCCATTATATGAGCGAGGTGCTGGACCAGCTGGAGGAATATGCCCATACCTTTGACGAGCGCAGCGTCAGCCTGGTGCTGCGGGGCAACGCCGGCCTGGGCAAGACCCACGCGGCGCTGGCCATCGCCGGGGTGGTGCTGGAAAAGGGCTACGATGTGGTATACATCAGCGCCCAGGAGTTGTTCGGCCGCCTGGAAAAGACCCGCTTTGAGGAGGACAACAGCCTGATGGAGGGCGTGCTGGAGGCCGATCTGCTCATTCTGGACGATCTGGGCACCGAGTATGTGTCCCCCTATATGCTCAGCTGTTTTTACACCATCCTCAACACCCGCATCGGCAACCGCCGGCCCACCATCTACACCACCAACATTGTGGACGGCACCGCCTTTGAAGCCCGGTACACCGAAAAGATCGCCAGCCGTCTGGGCGGCGAGTGTGAGGACTTCCTCTTTGTGGGGGAGGATATCCGTCAACTGCGGGCCTGAAGCCCCGGACCAGGAGGTTTTGTTATGTATCAGCCGTCCGCCGATCGCTATGAAACGCTGCCCTACCGCCGCTGCGGCGCCAGCGGGTTGAAGCTGCCCGTGGTTTCGCTGGGGCTGTGGCACAATTTTGGGGATACCGCCCGCTATGAGACCATGCGGGATATCTGCCTGACCGCCTTTGACCATGGGGTGACCCATTTTGATCTGGCCAACAACTACGGCCCCGAACCCGGCAGCGCCGAGCGCAACTTCGGCCTGATCCTCCGGCGGGAACTGGCCCCCTGGCGGGATGAGCTCATCATCAGCACCAAGGCCGGCTATCTCATGTGGCCCGGCCCTTACGGGGACGGCGGCAGCCGCAAATACCTGCTGGCCAGCCTGGACCAGAGCCTGAAGCGGATGGGGCTGGAGTATGTGGATATCTTCTACCACCATCGCATGGACCCCGAGACCCCGCTGGAGGAGACCATGGGCGCGCTGGCCCAGGCGGTGCGCAGCGGCAAAGCGATCTACGCGGGCCTGTCCAACTACAACGGCCCCACCCTGGAAAAGGCGGCCGCGCTGCTGACGGAACTGGGCTGCCCCTTTGTGATCAACCAGAACCGGTACTCGATCCTGGACCGCACGGTGGAGAGCAACGGCCTGCTGGAGACCGCCCGCCGGCTGAACAAGGGCCTGATCACCTTCAGCCCGCTGGCGCAGGGGCTTCTCACCGACCGGTATCTGAACGGCATTCCCGACGACAGCCGGGTGCGCACCGACGGCCGTTTTCTGAAAGAGACCAGCATCACCGAGGAAAAGCTGGCCCAAATCCGGGCGCTGAACGGCATCGCCGCCGCCCGGGGCCAGTCCCTGGCCGAAATGGCGCTGGCCTGGCTGTTGCAGAAAGAGGGGGTCACCAGCGTGCTGGTGGGGGCCTCCCGGCCGGAGCAGCTGCTGGAAAACCTGAAGGCCGCCGCCGCGCCTGCCTTTACCGCCGACGAACTGGCCGCCATCGACCGGGCCGCCGGTTTCTGATCACGCAAAAAACGCCCCCGGAACCTGCCTGGCAGATTCCGGGGGTGTTTGCTGTATTCGCTGAAACAGGGATCAGGTGGCCTGCAGCTCGCCGCGGCTGGCCGCCTTCAGATAGGCGTTGATGAACCCGTCCAGGTCGCCGTCCATGACCGCCTGCACGTTGCCGCTCTCGTAGCCGGTGCGGTGGTCCTTCACCAGGGTGTAGGGCATGAACACATAGCTGCGGATCTGGTGGCCCCAGGCGATCTCTTTCTGAACGCCCTTGATGTCGCTGATCTTGTCCAGATGTTCCTGCTCCTTGATCTGGTACAGCTTGGAGGCCAGCATCTTCATGGCGGTGTCCCGGTTCTGGAACTGGCTGCGTTCGGTCTGGCAGCTTACCACGATGCCGGTGGGCTTGTGGATCAGACGCACCGCGCTGGAGGTCTTGTTGATGTGCTGGCCGCCCGCGCCGCTGGAGCGGTATACCTGCATCTCGATATCCTCCGGGCGGATCTCCACCTGGATGCTGTCGTCCATTTCGGGCATGACCTCCAGCGAGGCAAAGCTGGTCTGGCGGCGGCTCTGGGCGTCAAAGGGGGAGACCCGCACCAGCCGGTGCACCCCGTTTTCCCCCTTGAGCAGACCGTAGGCGTTGGGCCCCTCGATCAGGATGGAGGCGCTCTTCAGGCCCGCCTCGTCGCCGTCCTGGTAGTCCAGGGTGGTCACCTTGAAGCCGTGGGCCGTGCCCCACCGGTTGTACATGCGGAACAGCATGTCCGCCCAGTCCTGGGCCTCGGTTCCGCCGGTGCCGGCATGGAAGGTCAGAATGGCGTTGTTCTTGTCATACTCGCCGGAGAGCAGGGTGATCATCTGCAGTTCGTCGATGGCGTGGGCCACCCCCTGCACCGCCTGTTCCGCCTCCGGGATCAGGGCGGGGTCATTCTCCTCTTCACACAGCAGCAGCATGGTCTGGGCGTCCTCGTACAGACCCTTGAGTTTTGTGTACCGCTCCAGCTTGCCCTTCAGGCTGCTCATCTCGGCAAATACCTTCTGGCTGGCCTCGGTATCGTCGTAAAAGCCGGGCATGGTCATCTTGTTTTCCAGCTCGGCCACCCGCTTTTCGCTGGCGGAGATGGCAAGCGCCTCCCCCAGGTCGGCCACAGCGGTCTCGTAGCCGCCCAGCTGCGCTTTCAGTTCGTCTATGGTGATCATGGGCACCTATCCTTTCCGTGGGCTCGCGGGCCCGTTCGTGCTTTCTATTGTCAATCAGATTTAGTATATCGAAAAAAGTTTACAAAGTAAAGACGGATTTTTCATCATTTTCCCCGCCGCGACAGGGCTTTCGTTTTGCTTTTTGTCCGCCTTTGCGGTATAATAACACAAAACACGTGATTTACCCGCTGCGGAGGGGATTGTATGTACGATTACACCGGCCAGAAGTGCGCCGTCTGCCAGAAGGAATTCCAAAAAGGGGACGACATCGTCGTTTGCCCGGAATGTGGCGCGCCCTATCATCGCGAATGCTACGAAAAAGCCGGCCATTGCCTGTTTGAGGACCGGCACGGCCCGGAGTTTGAATGGAAGCCCGCCCCGCCACCGGAGGAGCATCACTTCCACCATCCCCACCGGGACCCCACCGGTATCTGCCCGGCGTGCGGCGCGCAGAACCCGCCCGAGACCCTGTTCTGCCGCAGCTGCGGCGCGCCCATGCACGAGACCGAGCCGGGGCAGGGGGCCGGTTCCCCGGGGCCCCGCTATCAGGCGGCAGGCCCGGCCCGCCCCCAGCCCGAACCGGAACAGGGGGCGACCTACGCACAGGTGGAGTTCCCGGTGAAGCCGGACGAAAAGCTGGACGGCATTGAGGCCCGCTATTGGGCCGCCTATGTGGGCAACAACGCGCCTATCTATCTGCTCAACTTCAAGCGGATGGAGGTCAGCGGCCAAAAAACCGGCATGAGCATCAGCGCGCTGCTGTTCGGTCCGCTGTACTTTTTCTATCGGCGGGTCTGGGGCGCGGCGGTGGCGTTCGGCGCCTTGAGCCTGGTGCTTTCGCTGCCCTCGCTGCTGCTGATGCTGCAGATCGCCGGGCATCCGCTCTGCGTCTGGATGGACCCGAACCTGCTGCAGATGCTGTCCAACGTGGCCGCCGGGCTGCGGGCCGCCATGATGCTGGCCTGCGGGCTGTTTGGTACCTATTTTTACCGCCGTGAGGCCGGCCGCCGCATCCGCCGCCTGCTGGATGGCTGCCCGCCCCAGACCGATGTGCGGGAGCAGACGCTGGCCGCTGCCGGCGGGCCCAGCGTGGTGGCGCTGATCCTGGCGGTGGGCGCCGTGCTGGCGCTGGCTATGGGCGAGTTCTTTTTGCTCATGTCCTCGCCCTCGGTGGGCACCTTGTTCAGCTGGCTGGGAATTTCCACCGGCACGTTGCTGTAAAGACGGCTTTGTTTCCGGTGACAAATACAAATGAAAAAGGATGGTATAGCGCAATGCGAGTGACCAAAGCCATTATCCCAGCCGCCGGGCTGGGGACGCGGGTACTGCCCGCCACCAAGGCCATGCCCAAGGAGATGCTGCCCATTGTGGACAAGCCGGCGATCCAGTATATCGTGGAGGAGGCGGTGGCCGCCGGCATCCGGGATATCCTGATCATCACCGGCCGCAACAAGCAGATCATCGAGGACCATTTTGACCGGGCCCCCGAACTGGAGACCGCCCTGAGCCGGCCGGGCAAGGAGAAAGCCCTGGAGGAGTGCCTGGGGATCGCCGGCATGGCCAACATCTTCTTTGTGCGCCAGAAGCAGACCCTGGGTCTGGGCCACGCGGTGCTGATGGCCAAGCCCTTCACCGGCGACGAGCCCTTCGTGGTCATGTACGGGGACGATGTGATCCTGGGCGAGGACCCGGTGGCCGGCCAGCTGATCCGGGCCTATGAGGCCTACGGCCGGGCCGCGGTGGGCATCAAGGAGGTGCCCAAGGCCGACCTGCAGAAGTACTGCTCCATGAAGGCCGCTCCCATCCGGGACAACCACTATTTCATCGACGATATGATCGAGAAACCCGCCCCCGGCCAGGAGTTCTCCAACTTCTCCATTCTGGGCCGCTGCCTGCTGACCCCGGAGATCTACACCATCCTGGAGCGTACCGCGCCCGGCGCGGGCGGCGAGATCCAGCTTACCGACGCGATGGCCGAACTGGCCCGCGCCAAGGGGGTCACCGGCGTGGATTTCACCGGCAAGCGGTATGACATGGGCAACAAACTGGGCGTGATGCAGGCCCAGGTGGAAACGGCGCTGCGCCATCCGGAGATCGGCCCGGCTTTCCGGGAGTATCTGCGGGAATTGAGCAAAACGCTGTGAAGAACTGAGCAAAAAAACAAGGCGCTCCGCTGGCTGACGGCGGAGCGCCTTGTTTATATCCCGGTCACCTGGTAGATCACATAGCCGTCCGCGCTGTACCATACCGGATACCGGCTGGCGTAGAATTCCTCGTTCAGCGCGGGATATTCGCTCCGCTCCCAGGAACTGATCATCACAAAGTCTACTCCCAGCCGAGCCAGAAGTGTCTCGCTGGGCTGCTCGTACAGCTGCCGGACCAGTTCGGCCTGCCCGTAGTAATCCTTGCCGTGGTAGTACACATACAGCGAGGACCCGCACACGATCTGCCGCCCGGCCAGGCTGGCCACCGGATTCAGATGCTGGGTGCCGGTCAAAAACAACCCATCCGCCGGGGCGTTCTCGTCCACATAGGCCCCGGCCGCGACCTCCGCCGGGCCGAACTGCTGGTATTCGCTCACCCATTCCCGGCCCAGGGTCAGCACGCTGCCCACGCAGCCCAGCACCACCACCGCGCTCACCAGCACCGCTTTGACGGCTTGCCGCTTCAGCCTGTCCGCCAGCTGGCAGATCAGCCCCGCCGCCAGCAGGCAGCTGAGCATGTGCCAGAAATAGAGCAGCTTGTTGTTGTCGTAGGGGTTAGGCTGGAACAGCATCACCTCGGCCAGCAGCAGAATGGCCAGCCCGCCGGCGTACAACTCCCGCAGCTTGCGCCCTGCCCACAAAAAGCCCGGCAGGATCAGCAGATATACAAGGCCGATGTTCTTGATGTAGAACCAGAAGTAGTTGTCCCCCTCGTTGGCCCAGTTCCAGTGCCAGCGAAAAAAGCTGCCGCCGGTCTGCCCGCCGGTCATCAGCTGGGTGAACACCATCGGCGCCCAGACCACCGCCTGGGCTGCGGCCCAGCCCAGCCAGGGCAGCACCGCCGCTTTGGTGCGGGGGCCGCGCACCAGCGCAAACACAAAGCCCGCCCCCGCCAGGATCACCAGCGCCAGCGCCGCGTGGGCCTGCAGCAAAGGCAGCGGCGCGGCCAGCAGCCACAGCCAGCCCCACAGCCGCCGCTCCTTCTGCCAGGCGAACCGCCACAGCAGGTATACGCAGGCAAAGCCCACCGCCCAGCCGAACAGGGTCGCCCGCTGGGGAACCAGCAGATCCGCGATGGGATTCACCCAGCGGATGTTTTCCTGCACATAGTTGGTGGGGGTCTCGTAATAGGCGGTGAAGATGCGGGTGAAGTTCTCCCATCCGCCGCCGAGGAAATAGACGAATCCGAACCCGCTGCCCAGAAAGAACAGCCAGTACGCCAGGCTGGCCCCGCCCCGGCTGCCCAGCGCCGACCGGCCCAGCGCCCACAGGCTGCCGAACACCGATACCAGCGCCGGCACACAGGGAAGAATATACGCCGCCTTGAGGGACGCGCCGGTCAGCAGGAACACGCTGCTCACCGTCTCGCTCAGATAGGGGTAGCCGAACGCCTCGTTGCCGCTGAGCAGGGGATAGAGGGGCGGAAACTGCCCCCGCACCGCGATGCTCTTGATAAAGGCCAGATGCATCGGCAGGTCGCCGTAGGTGCTCTGCCCGCACCAGTAAGCCCCGTTTCGGGCGTAGAGCACATGGGTGTTCAGCAGCCACAGGGTCACCGCCAGCAGCGGCAGCAGGCAGGCCAGCAGCGCCGCCAGGTCCTTGCCGGGCCGGGGAATGGGCGGCCGCTTTTGCCCCCGCAGCGCCCACAGCCCCAGCGCCAGCGCGGCGGCGGCCGCCGCCAGCGCCGCCGGCCGGGTAAACCCCAGCCCCAGCGCGAACACCGCCGGCAGCCCGGCCAGCATCGCGGTGCAGAGCGCGCCGCTCATGGGCAGCAGTATCTCCGCGCCGTCCCGGGGCAGGGCGCGCCGGGCCAGCATCCAGCCGCACCACCAGAATAACGCCAGGTAACCAAGGCTTGCCGCCGCGCCCGCAAAGGTCATGGTATTCATACGCCCTCCAGATCAAACGGCGGGGTATACTCCTCCCGCGCGCTGCTTTTTTCCTGCATGTAGCCGTCGGTCAGCCCCAGGTCCACCGCCCGGTCGATCACCTGCCGGTACTCCCAGCTGCTGATGCGCCGGCGCAGATTCTTGTGTTCCGCCGCCTTGTAAAAGGGGGTGTACTGGCTCATCAGGCTGGGGATAAAGCTGCCCTTCGGCAAAGCGGCCATCCAGTCCAGCACCGCCAGCGAATCCGCCAGGCAGCCCGGCAGGGCCAGATGCCGCAGGATGACCCCCTTTTGCAGGATGCCCTCCTCGTCGTACACCGGCGCGCCGGTCAGTTCCAGCATCCGGGTCACCGCCTTTTCGCATACGGCAAAGTAGTCCGCCGCCGCGGAGTATTCCCAGGAGAGTTCCGGCGACACATACTTCACATCCGCCAGCCAGACGTCCACATAGGGGGCCAGCCGCTCTACCGTCTCCACCGTTTCATACCCGCCGGTGTTGTAGACCACCGGCAGGGTGCAGCCCTGCCGCCGCGCCTCGTCCAGCGCGGGCAGCAGCTGTTCCAGCCAGGGGGTGGCGGTCACCAGATTCAGGTTGTGCGCCCCTTTGGCCTGCAGTTCCAGAAAGATCTCGGTCAGGCGGCCAGGAGTGATCGCCTTGCCAAATCCCTCGGCGCTAATCTTCCAGTTCTGGCAGTAGCAGCATTTCAGCGGGCAGCCGCTGAAAAACACCGTGCCGCTGCCCCGGGCGCCGCTGATGCAGGGTTCCTCCCAGAAATGCAGCGCGGCCCGGGCCACCCGCAGTTCAGCGCCCGCCCCGCAGTATCCGGTGTGTTTGGTTCGGTCCGCCCCGCAGCGGCGGGGACAAAGCATACATCCCAACTCTGGCTCCTCCTGGTGTCATAATGTTTCCCTTACTATACCATATCCGGCCCGCCAGCGCAAAAGTCTTGACAAAACCGCCCCGCCGCGCTACACTGGTAGCGTTAAATGCGAGGAAGGGAACCAGTACCCTGCCATCCACGCGGTACAGAGAAGCTCTGGTCGGTGCAAAGAGCGGCGCGCGGGCGGGGGAATACATCCCGGAGCAGCAGGCTGAAATTGCCAGTAGGCCGTGCCGTGTGCGCACGTTACAGCGCTAGGGTGTTGCTGCACCCGTGAGGCCGCCGCCGCGAGGTGTCGGTGAACAGAGGTGGTACCGCGGACTTTCCGCCCTCTGCCAATTTCCATTGGCAGAGGGCGTTTTTTTTGCGCCGTTTGCCGCAAAAAACAGGAGGGTAAACCATGAGAACCTACGACAATGTATTCGACCTGCTGAAGGACCGGGGCCTGGTGGCCCAGTGCACCGACGAGGACGCGGTGCGCAAGCTGCTGGGCAGCGAAAAGGTCACCTTCTACATCGGCTTCGATCCCACCGCCGACAGCCTGCACGTGGG
>CALXIA010000050.1 GCA_944388245.1 uncultured Gemmiger sp.
GGGACTCGAACCCCGGGCCTCCTGCTCCCAAAGCAGGCGCGCTACCAACTGCGCAACACCCCGATATGAAATTGTGGGACTGCCCGGGCGTATCCTCCCAAAGCAGGCGCGCTACCAATTGCGCAACACCCCGGCAAACGGCTGCGAAGCGCTTTGCCCCACAACGTGTCTTATTATACTATACGGCGCGGTATCCGTCAAACCGAATCTTTGCTGCAAAAACCGCGAAAAAGTTGAAATATTATGGCGAGAGATTCCCATATAGATTACAAAGTGTTTACAAAAAGAAGAAAAATGAGTATGATAATACTAATCAATCCGTTTGTGGATTGCCTGGACCAAAAGGAGGCGGCCTATGAAACGACCGACCTGTTTTCTGTTTGCACTGGGAATGGCGGTTTGTCTGCTGGCTGGCTGCGCGCCCGCCGGTGAAGCGCCGGCGCCGGCGGCGACCCCGTCCGCGACCCGGCGGCCGGCCGAGGACACGCCGGCGGATCTGACCTATACGGCGCTGCCCGGGATCAATCCCTATACCGGCCTGCCCCAGGGAGAAAATTACCCGGCGGGCAAGCGCGGCGTGGCGGTGATGATCAACAACGTCAAGGGCGCGCTGCCGCAGAGCGGCATCAACAGCGCGGATCTGTTGTATGAGATGATCACCGAGGGCGGCGTGACCCGCCTGATGGCGGTGTATCGGGACTATGCCAATATGCCGGTGGTCGGGCCCATCCGCTCGGCCCGGGATCAGCATGTGCAGATGATGCTGCCGCTGGAATGTCTGTACGCCCATATAGGCGGTTCCACCTACGCCAACGCGCTGCTGGATGTGTTCCACTGCCCGGGATACCGCTCGCTGGACGGCAAATACCGCAACTTCTATTGGATCGACCAGGAGCGCCGCAAGACCATGGACCAGGATTACTGCGTCTATACCGACGGGCCTACCCTGGCCGCGGCGCTGGACAAGTTCGGCATGGATACCGAGTATGAGTACGAGATGCCCCAGGCCTTCCGGTTTGTGGCGGCCGACCAGCCGGCCCGGGTGCTGGAGGACGGCGAGGCCGGTGAGATCTACCTGCGCTTTTCCAGCTATACCGACTGCGAGTTCCGCTATGATCCGGCCACCGGCCGGTACGCCAAATGGGAGTTCGGGGAACCGCAGGTGGACGAGGCCGCGGGCGGCGCCCAGTACCAGGCGGACAACCTGTTTATCCTGTTCACCGAGATCGCCCGCTACCCCGATGGGGTGCTCAGTCAGGTGGATCTGTCCGGCCAGGGCTATGGCTACTACTTCTGTGACGGCCGGTACGAGCGGGTCCGCTGGATGAAAGGCGCACCCTCCGCGCCGCTGCGCATCCTGCTGCTGGACGGCACCGAAGAGGACGTTCTGGTCAATCCCGGCCAAAGCTATATCGCCATGGTGGGGCTGGATCAGTTCGAATACTTCCGCATCGACGGGCAGCCGGTCGAAGAATGACAGACTCTGGCAGGAATTGAATCTTTACAAGCCCCGGCCCTGCCGTGTACAATAGGGAAGAACCATCCGACCCGGGGCACAAGACGTGCAAGATGCCGCCGGTTTTCCGGCGCGCGGAAAAATATAACATCACAGTGAGGAATGACCATGAAACGCTTGCTTAGCCTGATCCTGATCCTGGTGCTCGCCGTCGGCCTGCTGGCCGCCTGTGGCAAAGACCCCGGCGGCGCCGGTGCGGATACCCCTGCCGGCGGTAACCAGCCCGCGGCCACCCCGGAGCCCACGCCGGAACCCACCCCGGAGCCCTACAACGCCCAGCTGCTGACCGGCTATGAGAAGGATTCCAGCTATCCGGATAACCAGCGCCCGGTGGCCATCATGTTCAACAACCTGATCGACGCCCGCCCGCAGAACGGGTTGTCCGACGCGGAGATCGTGGTGGAGATCAAGGTGGAAGGCGGCATCACCCGTTTCATGGGCATCTTTGACGACTGGTCCGATCTGGACAAACTAGGGCCCCTGCGCTCCGCCCGGGACCAGTATCTGAAGCTGATCATGCCCTGGCAGATGCTCTACGTGCACGACGGCCAGAGCGTGGTGGTGGACCAGATGGAACGGGACTATGACTACTACGAGTTCAACCTGAAACAGGTGGGCAGCTTCACCTGGCGCGAGCGGGACCGGTACAACTGGGCTGGCAAGACGGGCCTGGCCACCGAGCATACCGAGTACACCGACGGCGCGCATCTGGCGGACTTTATCACCAACCAGGGGGTAGATACCTACCGGGATTACGGCGAGTCCACCTTCTTCAACTTTGTGGACTACCGGGAGCCCGCACGCCAGCTGTCCGGGGATGAGGTCAGTGTGGCCGAGCAGGTAACGGTGCAGCACTCCAGCAGCTACCGCACCCGCCTGACCTATGACAGCAGCCTGAACCTGTATTATATGAGCCAGTACTACGGCAAGAGCGGCTATCTGGATACCGTGGACCAGAACAACGACCAGCAGCTGGCCTTTGACAACGTGGTGGTGCTATTCACCGACATCCACACCTATCCCCAGTACGCCGAGAAGGATCTGCAGTACGTGGACTACGACTTCGGCGGCTATGGCTACTACATCTACGGCGGCAAGGCCGAGCGGATCCGCTGGACCAAGGGCGTGGCCGAGCAGGCCCTGCGGCTGGTCCAGCTGGACGGCTCCACCCCGTACGAGATCAACTGCGGCAAGACCTACCTGGCCGTGGTGGATCTGGACGAGTTCAACAACTTCACCTGCGAAGCCCTGACGACCGCCGAGGGCTGAGAACCTGCACAATCCAAGGAATCCGCACAGAGCCTGTCCCGGACGGGGCGGGCTCTGTGCTTCATTCCGGGCCGGGAGGGAACGGCCCGCGAAATATTGCGCCGCATAAGGAAAAAGGGGGAACTGACCCGTGAAACACTCCGTGAAACTGTGTATGGCCGCGCTGACCTGCCTGTGCCTGCTGGCGGGCTGCATGCCAAAGGAACGCGATTCGTCCGTGCCGCAGGATCCGCCGGCCTCTTCCGGCTCGTCCGCCGCCGCGCCCGCCGATACCCAGCCCGCCGTGCCGCTGGACCCGTTGACCGGCGTGACCCGGGACGCGGCCTGCACCCGGCGACCCTACGCGGTCACCTTCTACAATTCGCCCTCCGCGCTTCCGCAGTGGGGCATCAGTTCGGCGCAGATCGTGATCGAATGTCTCACTGAGGGCAACACCACCTACCAGACCGGCTTGTTTTCCGGCGAGACCGCCCTGCCCAAGGTGGGCCCGGTGGGCCCCGCGCGGGACACCCTGCTGCAGTTTGCCATGGGGGACAACGCCATCCCCGTGCACATCGGCCAGAACAACTATGCCTGGAACCTGCTGAATCAGTACGCCTACCAGGACATCAACGGCTGGTATGTGGGGGTCTCGGTGTTTGATATGGATTGGGACCGGAACGCCACCGTCAGCGATGAACTGTGCTGGTATACCCGGCAGGAAACCTTGAACAACGGGCTGACCTCCATCGGTGTGGCCCAGGACAGCACGGTGCCCGGCGCGTTCCATTTCGCCACCTCCGCCGCCGTGCCCGCCAACGCGGCCGCCACCCAAAGCCTGACCATTCAGTATGCCGAGGGGGCGCTGGCCCGGCTGGACTGGTCCGCGGAGGCGGGGGTCTATCTCAAGTTCAACAGTGACGGCAGCGGCCAGGTGGACGCGGACACCGGCGCGCAGCTGAGCTTTTCCAATGTGCTGGTGCTCTATTGCAGCGCCGGCGTCAAGGACGACGGCTATACCCGGGACTACGATCTGACCCAGGGCACCGGCCTGTATCTGACCGGCGGCGGCTGGCAGACGGTGCGCTGGCAGAAAGGGGAGCCGACCGCGCCGCTGTATCTCTATGACGAGAGCGGGAATCCGGTGCTGGTCAACCCCGGCCGCACCTATGTGGGGATCTACGGCGGATTCGCCGGGCAGGCGTTGCAGCTGACGGCGGACGGTGTGCCGGTGGAACTGCCCGCCGGTCCCGCGCCGATGCCCACCCCGGTTCCCACGCCGGAACCTACCCCGGAGCCCACCCCTGTGCCGGAGACCCCGGCGGAGCCGACCGCCGATCCGGCCGGCACGGAACCGGCCCCGGCCACGGCCGAGCCTGCCCCCGCTGAGAGCCAGCCCGCGGCCTGATAGTTTCTCGTTTGCAACACAAAGCCCGTGCGCTGCGGATAGCGCACGGGCTTTGTGTTGCTTTTTGGCTTTTCTGTCAGGCGGCGGGGGCGCTGGTCACATACACAAACCAGTACTCCGCCCCTTCTTCGTAGAGACCGGCCTGGCGCAGCGCGTCCAGCGAAGCCTCATCCGCTTCGCGCACGTCCAGGGTGACGGTTTCGCCCTCCCGGGCGGGGGGATAGTCGGTGTCGCTGTAGAAGGCCAACAGGCTCTCCTCATCGGTGGCGCCCCGCAGCAGCAGCGCGCCGATGGTGGAACCGTCGTCGCCCTTGTCCGCGTCCGCCACCACCAGGCTCATGCCGGCCGGCAGGGGGTGTTCCTGCAGGGGCCGGGCAAAGGCGTCGGCCTGGTCCCGCTGGGCCTTTTCCCAGAACATCCAGCCCCAAATCAGGGCCAGCACCACAAACAAAATCGCCACCATCGTTCCATACCGTTTCACCATGGCCGCGTCCTCCTGTTCCAATCTGTATCTGCCTTGTATTATACCCTGTACCGGCCGCTGTGCGCAAGGCCCGCCACTTTTCGACGGCACGGGAATATGGTATAATACCCTCAATACGGAAAACACGGGCCATTTGCCCGGTGGAAGGGAGACCCTCATGCGGCTGATCGTGAAACCTATGGGCTACGGAAACTGCTGTATTCTGCGGCAGGGCCGCGCCCTGCTGATTGCCGACTGCGGCAGCCGCACCAACCGGCGGGCCAGCGCCCGCCATGGGCGCAGCGCCTCGGCCTATGCCTGGGCCGCCATCCGGGGCGAACTGGCCGACGGCCCGGTGGCGGACCTGCTCATCACCCGCTTCGATCCGGACCGGTTCAATGGATTTCTGCACCTGAAGGGCGCCCGGGCGGCGCAGCGGGTCTATCTGCCCCAGAGCCTGTATCAGCAGCGGGGGGACGCGGCCCACGCCCTGGCCACCCTGGCCCTGGCCGCCCCCGCGGGCAGCTGGGGTTGGCACGCCGCCCGGGACGGCGCCGCGCTGCTGGCAAAGCTGCCCCAGGTTTGCGGGCAGGTGCTGCTGCGCCGCCAGGGCCAGACCATCCGGTTTGCCGGGCAGGAGTTGACGGTGCTGTGGCCCTGTGCCCCCGCCGCCGAGCAGCTGACCCTGTTTGAGAGCGAGCCTTCCGGCTGTGCCTGTCCCCAGTGGGCAGGGGCGGACCCGGATCAGCTGGAACTGGAAACGGCGGTGCGGCAGGCGGTGGAACAGCTGGTGCCGGGCGGCTGGGCGGTCTGCCAGCGGCTGGCGGGCGCCTTTGCCGCCTGTCTGGAATCCCTGGCGGAGGAGGGCGCGCGGGAGGCGGAGAACTGCCGGCCCGCCGCCGACGCCCTGACGGCGGCCATGGAGGCGCTGCTGCCGGTGCGCGCCGCGGTGCAGGCCCAGGCCGGGCAGCAGCCGGAACTGGCCACGCTGCTGGACCGGTACGCGGTCACCCGGCGGCTGGCCTGGCAGAACCGGCTGGATGAAGGCAGCCTGGTCTGCGCGCTGGACGACCGGCTGCTGCTCACCGGCGATGTGGACCAGGAGGTGCTGGACGAGCTGCGCCGCAGCGGTCTGCTGGAACAGCGCTACAAGGCGGTGCAGGCCCCCGCCCATGGCACCCGCGCCATGCTGCTGCCCGCCGCCCGCTACCTGATCGTTTCCAACGGCTACCGCAAGGGCTGGGGGGTGCGGGCCGCGCTGGTGCGGGCCGCCACCGGCCGGGTGGTCTGTACGCGGGCGTATAAGGAGGCCGGCTGCTGCGAATATATGGCCCGCCGTTCCTGCCCGAAAAAGTGCCTGCGGATGGGGGAGAGTTTCCAGCTGGAACTGGGCGCGGAACCCAGCCGCCGCCGAACAAAACAATGAGAATCGCCCTGTCCCGCAAGTCCGGGACAGGGCGATTTTTGTATGTAGGATTCAGGCTTCGGTCAACTCGCCCCGCAGATTCTGTTCCATCCAGTGCTTGATGGCCTCGGGGGCCAGGTCCAGGCTGAACAGGTAATACAGTTTGGCCACAGCGGCCTCGGTGGTCATGTCCAGGCCGCTCACCGCGCCGGCCGACTGCAGCGCGCTGGAGGAGGCGTAGGCGCCCAGATGCACCGAGCCCTGGGTGCACTGGCTGCACACGGTCAGGATCGCCCCGTGACTGCGGGCCTTCTCCAGCAATGGCAGCAGCCCGCTGCCCGCGCCGGGGATGTTCCCCGCGCCGAAGGTCTCCAGCACCAGCCCCCGCAGCTTCTCGGTCACGATGGAGGCAAACAGTTCAAACTGGATGCCTGGAAATACCTTCAGTACCCCGATCGAGGTATGCCGCAGCCGGGTCAGCCGCAGCGGCCCGGGCTGAGCCGGGCGTGCCAGGGCAGCCCGGTCGTAGCGGATCTCCACCCCCGCGGTGGCCAGCGGGGGATAGTTGGGGCTGTCAAAGGCCTGCAGACCGTCCGCCGACAGCTTGGCCGCCCGGTTGCCCCGCAGCAGCCGCCCGCCGAAATACAGGCACACCTCCCGGGCCACCCCCTCGCCAGCGATCAGCAGCGCGGCGGACAGATTGTCCCACCCGTCGCTGCGCACCCGGTGCAGCGGGATCTGGCTGCCGGTCAGCACCACCGGCTTGTCCAGCCCTTCCAGCATGAAGCTCAGGGCCGAGGCGGTGTAGGCCATGGTGTCGGTGCCGTGCAGCACCACAAACCCGTCAAATCGGGGGTATTCCCGGCAGATCACCTGGCCGATCCGGTTCCACTCGTCCACCGTCATGTCGGAGGAATCCAGCAGCGGGTCCAGGGTCAGCAGTTCCCAGGCGGGCATCTCCGGGCTGTGCAGCTCGGCGGCGGTGTTCAGCGCCTGCTGCAGGGCCCCCGGCGCGGGGGCGTATCCCTGGCTGGTGGGAGCCATGCCGATGGTGCCCCCGGTGTAGATAATACAGATCTTTTTGTCCATGACGGTCCCCGCTTTCTGTTCACACGCGTTCCCATCCAGCATAGCATAAAAGGGACTATCCCGGCAAGATGCAGCTTTGACAAAGCTGTACATAAACCGGGCTGTATCGGTCTTCCAGCAGGGCGGCGGCGGTGGGCGGCGCGGGCAGGCTGGCCGCCGGGCAGAGCGGCAGCGCCAGGGTGGTACAGGTCCCGTGGCCGGGCCGGCTTTCCAGCGCGAATACCCCGCCCGCCTGGCGGGCCAGCAGCGCCGCCAGGGTCAGCCCCAGCCCCAGGCCCGCCCCGCCGTCCGGGCTGCCGGCGCTGAAAAAGGGGGCGCAGGCCCGCAGCTGCACCGTGGGGCTCATGCCGTGGCCGTTGTCCCGCACCCGAACCACCGCCCGGCTGCCCTGCCGCCAGGCCTCCATCCGGATCGTGGCGGCGTCCCCGGCGTAGAGCAGGCTGTTGGCCAGCAGGTTCAGGATCACCGCCGTCAGGCTGCGCGCGCCGCACACCACCGGCAGCGGCACCAGCCCGCCGCCGCCCTGCAGGCGGTCGGGGCGGGTGCGGCACACCTCCCGCGCGGCGGTCAGCAGGCTGGCGGTCAGCGCGCCCAGATCCAGCGGCCCGGCCCCCGGCGCGGGGCGCTGCAAGGCGGCGTAGAGTTCAAGATTTTCCGCGCAGCGCAGCAGCTGGTACCCGCCGCGCAGCGAGGCCCGGCCGGATTCCGGCAGGGCGGTCAGAGCGGGCATCACCCGCCCCAGCGGCCCGCGCACCGCCGCCGCCATCCGGCGGCTCACCGGCGCCGGGCAGCCCCCGTATACAGATGCGTGTTCCAATCCAGCCGATCGCTCCTTCCCGTAAAAATACCGCCGCGCACCCCTTTCGGCGGACGGCCGGGGCGGGCTGTCTCGTTTAGTCTGCCGCCCCTGTGTGCAAAAAATCCAAAATGACCCCCGCGCGGGCAGCATTTTCCATCAATACTGTTAATTATTTATCAAACTATTGCAGTTTGTCCCGTTTTGGGGTACAATGATGACACCGACAAAATTTTGTTTTGGGAGGATTTGACAATGGCTGTTAAAGTTGCAATCAATGGTTTCGGCCGCATCGGCCGTCTGGCTTTCCGTCAGATGTTCGGCGCTGAGGGTTACGAAGTGGTGGCGATCAACGATCTGACCAGCCCTGAGATGCTGGCTCATCTGCTGAAGTACGACACCGCCCAGGGCCGTTACGCCGGCCACACCGTTGAAGCCGGTGAGAACTACATCACCGTCGACGGCAAGAAGATCACCATCTACGCCATCAAGGACGCCAAGGAGTGCCCCTGGGGCGAGCTGGGCATCGACGTGGTGCTGGAGTGCACCGGCTTCTACACCAGCAAGGCCAAGAGCATGGCTCACATCGAGGCTGGCGCCAAGAAGGTCGTTATCTCCGCTCCCGCGGGCAATGACCTGAAGACCATCGTGTTCAGCGTGAACGAGAAGACCCTGACCGCTGAGGACCAGATCATCAGCGCGGCTTCCTGCACCACCAACTGCCTGGCCCCCATGGCCAAGGCCCTGAACGACACCTACCCCATCCAGAGCGGCATCATGACCACCGTGCATGCTTACACCGGTGACCAGATGATCCTGGACGGCCCCCACCGCAAGGGCGATCTGCGTCGTGCCCGTGCCGGCGCCGCCAACATCGTGCCCAACAGCACCGGCGCTGCCAAGGCCATCGGCCTGGTCATCCCCGAGCTGAACGGCAAGCTGATCGGCTCTGCCCA
>CALXIA010000051.1 GCA_944388245.1 uncultured Gemmiger sp.
GCCGCTGGCCCCGCCGGCCTTTGCCGCGGCGCTGCTGGCGACGCTGCGGGCGGCGGGTTTCCACACCGCGTTGGACACCTCCTGCGCCGCGCCCCTCACCGCCGCCCGGGCCGCGCTGGAGCACACCAGCCTGCTGCTGGCGGACCTGAAGTTCTCCACCGAGGAGGACTACCGCCGCTATACCGGCGGCAGCCTGGCCCACACGATGGAGGTGCTGGCGCTGGCGGGAAAGATGGGGGTACCGGTCTGGCTGCGGCATGTGGTGGTGCCCGGCCTGACCGACGGACCGGACCACGCCGCCCGCTTCGCGGCCCTGGCCCGCACCCTTCCCACTCTGCAGAAGGTGGAGCTGCTGCCCTTTCACAAACTCTGCCTGCACAAATACGAGAACCTGGGCCTGCCCTTCCCGCTGGCGGAGATTCCCGCCGCCGGTCCGGAGCATCTGGCCGCCCTGCAGGCCGCGCTGGGAGAACTGGCCGGATAAAAAATTCTGGTTTCCTCTTGACAAGACCGGCGGGCTGTGGTATCGTAAAGAAAATTTCACAAGTTAAACCGTTGAAGCGGAGATAACGGCAGGGATGCCCGTACAGAGAGCCTGCGCAGCTGAGAGTCAGGCCGGAGACACCTTGTCAAATGGACCGCTGAGGGCGCAGTCAAATGCGGGCAGCCGCAAAGTATTCTGCGACGTGAGGGCATACGTCATTTGCCGGGGATATGTTGGTATCCCGCCAAGCGCACGGGTCATGCCGTGAATCAAGGTGGCACCGCGGATAAGTGTATTATTCGTCCTTGACAGGATCGTTGGGTCCTGTCAGGGGCGTTTTTTTGTGCCTCTGACGGACCTTTCCCCGCATGCGGAAAGGAGGTGGCGGCCATGGAGACCGGCCCATGGCGCGGGCGACACGCCCACAGAAATCCATACACAACCAGATCGTCAGGAGGAAGACAGCCATGATCAAAGAAGCCATCGTCAAGATCGTCAGCAAGGAGGATCTGAACTATTCCGAAGCCTATACCGTCATGAACGAGATCATGAGCGGCGCCACGACCGCCACCCAGAACGCGGCGTTTCTGGCCGCCTTGTCCACCAAGAGCGCCCGGGCCGAGACCACCGAGGAGATCGCCGGCTGCGCTGCCGCCATGCGGGACCACGCCACCCGGGTGGACGCCGGGCCGGATCTGTTTGAGATCGTGGGCACCGGCGGCGACAACGCCCACAGCTTCAACATCTCCACCACCGCCGCGCTGGTGGCCGCCGCCGGCGGCATGAAGGTGGGCAAGCACGGCAACCGGGCGGCCTCCTCCCTGTGCGGCACCGCCGATTGCCTGGAGGCGCTGGGGGTGAATATCCGGCAAAACCCCGACCGTTGCCGGGAACTGCTGGAAGAGGTGGGCATCTGCTTCTTCTTCGCCCAGGAATACCACGCCTCCATGAAGTATGTGGGGGGCATCCGCCGGGAACTGGGGTTCCGCACCGTGTTCAACATTCTGGGCCCCCTCACCAATCCGGGCTCGCCCTCTCGGCAGCTGCTGGGCGTCTGCGACGAGTATCTGGTGGAGCCGCTGGCCCGGGTGCTGGTCAATCTGGGGGTGCACCGGAGCATGGTGGTCTACGGGCAGGACCGGCTGGACGAGATCTCGTTGAGCGCCCCCACCACCCTCTGTGAGATCCGGGACGGCTGGTTCTGCTCCCGGGTCGTTACCCCGGAAGAGTTCGGCTTCACCCGCTGCCGGAAAGAAGATCTGCGGGGCGGCACCCCCGCCGAGAACGCCGCCATCACCCGCGCCATTCTGAACGGGCAGCCGGGGCCCAGGCTGGACGCGGTGCTGCTGAACGCCGGCGCGGCCTTGTATATCGGGGATAAAGCCCCGGACCTGGCCGCCGGGATCGAGTTGGCCGCCCGGCTGATCGATTCCGGCCGGGCCCGCCAAACGCTGGACCGGTTCATCGAGATCAGCAATCGCCCGGAGGTGAGCGCATGACCATTCTGGACCAGCTGGCCGACCACGCCTGGGCGCGCTGCCGCCTGGCCCGGCAGACCGAACCGGCAGACCGGCTGCGGGCGCGGGCGCTGGCCCTGCCCGCCGGGGATTTCGCCTTCGAGCGGGCGCTGAAAAAGCCGGGCCTGTCCTTTATCTGCGAGTGCAAACGGGCCTCCCCCTCCAAGGGACTGATCGCCCCGGAGTACCCCTATACACGCATCGCCGCGGAGTACGAGGCCGCGGGGGCGGACTGCCTCTCGGTGCTTACCGAGCCGAAATGGTTTTTGGGCAGCAACGACCATCTGGAAGCGATCGCCCGCACCGTATCCCTGCCCTGCCTGCGCAAGGATTTCACGGTGGACGAATCTATGATCTACGAGGCCCGGCTGCTGGGCGCCTCGGCGGTACGGCTGATCGTCTCCCTGCTGGAACCGGACCAGCTGGCGGAGTATCTGCGCATCTGCGACCGGCTGGGGCTTTCCGCTCTGGTGGAGACCCACGACCCGGACGAGGTGCGCACCGCCCTGGCGGCGGGGGCCCGGGTGATCGGGGTCAACAACCGGAATCTGCGGGACTTCACCGTGGATACCGACAACAGCCGTCGTCTGCGGGAGCTGGTCTCGCCGGAGGTGCTCTTTGTCTCGGAGAGCGGGGTGCGCACCGCCGCCGACACCGCCGCGGCCCAGGCCAGCCGCGCCGACTATGTGCTGCTGGACGCGGGCGCCGGCTGCGGCCAGACCTTCGACTGGAGCCTGTGCGCCGGGATCTGCCGACCCTGGTTTCTGGCCGGCGGGCTGGACGCATCCAATGTGGCCCGCGCGGTAACGCAGCTGCATCCCTGGGCGGTGGATGTAAGTTCCGGCATTGAGACCAGCGGGTATAAAGATCCGGAAAAAATGGTGGCCTTTGTGCGGGCCGCGCGAAAGGGAGGAGAACCATGACCAATCCGAGAGGACGCTTCGGCATCCATGGCGGGCAGTACATCCCGGAAACCCTGATGAACGCCGTCATCGAACTGGAGCGGGCGTATGACTATTACAAAAACGACCCGGAGTTCAACCGGGAACTCACCGCCATGTTCAACGACTACGCGGGCCGGCCCTCCCGGCTGTACTTCGCGGAGAAGATGACCCGGGAGCTGGGCGGGGCGAAGATCTATCTGAAGCGGGAGGACCTGAACCACACCGGAGCCCACAAGATCAACAACGTGCTGGGCCAGGCCCTGCTGGCTAAAAAGATGGGCAAGACCCGTCTGATCGCGGAGACCGGCGCGGGCCAGCACGGGGTGGCCACCGCCACCGCGGCGGCGCTGTTCGGCATGGAGTGCGTGGTCTTTATGGGGGAGGAGGACACCCGCCGCCAGGCGCTGAACGTCTATCGGATGCGGCTGTTGGGGGCGCAGGTGGTGCCGGTGACCACCGGCACCGCCACCCTCAAGGATGCGGTGTCGGAGGCTTTGCGGGAATGGACCCGCCGCATCGACGACACCCACTACTGCCTGGGCTCGGTGATGGGGCCCCATCCGTTCCCGGTCATGGTGCGGGATTTCCAGGCGGTGATCTCCCGGGAGATCCGGGACCAGCTGCGGGAGAAGGAGGGCCGCCTGCCCGACGCGGTGCTGGCCTGTGTGGGCGGGGGATCCAACGCCATCGGCAGCTTCTACCACTTTATCGGGGAGCCCTCGGTGCGGCTGATCGGCTGCGAAGCCGCCGGCCGCGGGGTGGACACCCGGGAGACCGCCGCCACCGTGAACACCGGCCGGGTGGGCATCTTCCACGGCATGAAATCCTACTTCTGCCAGGATGAGTTCGGCCAGATCGCTCCGGTCTACTCCATCTCCGCCGGGCTGGACTATCCGGGCGTAGGCCCGGAACACGCCTGGCTGCACGACACCGGCCGGGCGGAGTACGTGCCGGTCACCGACGAGGAGGCGGTGGACGCTTTCGAGTGTCTGGCCCGCACCGAGGGGATCATTCCGGCGATTGAATCGGCCCACGCGGTGGCCTATGCCCGCCGCCTGGCCCCGCAGATGGGCCGGGACCAGATCCTGGTGATCACCATTTCCGGCCGGGGCGACAAGGACTGTGCCGCCATCGCCCGCTACGGAGGGGAGGATATCCATGACTGAGATTGAACGGGCCTTTGCCGGGGGCAAGGCCTTTATCGCCTTTATCACCTGCGGCGACCCGGATCTGGAGACAACCGCCGCCGCCGTGCGGGCCGCTGCGGAAAACGGCGCCGACCTGATCGAATTGGGCATCCCTTTCTCCGATCCCACCGCCGAGGGACCGGTGATCCAGGCGGCCAGCCTGCGGGCGTTGCGGGGCGGCGTCACCACCGACCGGATCTTCGCCTTTGTGCGGCGGCTGCGCCGGGAGGTGTCGGTGCCGCTGGTCTTCATGACCTACGCCAACGTGGTCTTTTCCTACGGGGCGGACCGGTTTATGGCCGCCTGCCGGGAGGCCGGGGTGTCCGGTCTCATCCTGCCCGATCTGCCCTATGAGGAAAAGGAGGAGTTTGCCCCTGCCTGCCGCCGGCACGGGGTGGCGCTGATCTCCCTGATCGCCCCCACATCCGCCGACCGCATCGCCCGCATCGCCGCCGGGGCGGAGGGCTTTGTGTATCTGGTCTCCTCACTGGGGGTCACCGGCACCCGCAGCGCCATCACCACCGACCTGGCGCCGCTGGTGCAGACCATCCGGAAGAATACCCGCCTGCCGGTGGCGGTGGGTTTTGGCATCTCCACGCCGGAGCAGGCCCGCCAGATGGCCGCCTGTGCAGACGGGGTCATCGTGGGTTCCGCCATTCTCCGGCTGCTGGAGCAGTACGGCCGGCAGGCCCCGCCCCATGTGGGCGCCTTTGTGCGGGAGATGAAGCGGGCCATCCGGTGAGAAAAACGCCGCGGGGCCTTTTCAACGGCCGCCGGGTGTGCTATGATTACTATCGCCGGAGCGGCCCGGCAAGACCCAAAATCAGCAGCCCGCCGGCGGTTCACCGGCGGGCTTTGTGCGGAACAAGAGGAGCGTGCGACAGATGGCGTCAAAGGTGTGGGGTTGGATCAAAAAGGAGGCGGTGCTCAGCATTGCCTTTGTGTGCGCGGCGATCAGCGCGGTCTGGGTGCCGCCCACCGCGGCCTGGCTGGGGTATATTGACTGGGACGTGCTCATGCAGCTGTTCTGCCTGATGGCGGTGGTGGCCGGGCTGCAGGCCAGCGGCCTGTTTAACTGGCTGGGCCGCCGCCTGCTGGCGGGGCGCAAGAGTTTCCGGATGCTCTGCGTGCTGCTGGTGCTGCTGCCCTTCTTCAGCTCCATGCTCATCACCAACGACGTGGCGCTGCTCACCTTCGTGCCCTTCGCGGTGCTGCTGCTGGGGCTGTGCGGCCGGGCGGAACAGGCCCCGCTGGTGGTGGTGCTGCAAACGGCGGCCGCCAACCTGGGCAGCATGGCGCTGCCCATGGGCAACCCCCAAAACCTGTATCTGTACAGCCGGTACGGCTTCTGCCTGGGCGGATTTCTGGAACTGGTGGTTCCCTTTGCGGCGGTGAGCCTGGTGGGGGTGCTGCTGCCCTGCCTGCTGCTGCCGGATCAGTCGGTCCAGGTAAAGATGAACGACCCGGCCCCCGCCCCGGCTGCCCGCAGCCTGGCGCTGTTCGGCACGTTGTTTGCGCTCTGCCTTTTGTCGGTGTTGCATGTTCTGCCGGTTGCGGTCGTGTTCGGGATCACGTTGGCGGCGCTGGTGCTGCTCTCCCGCGCCACCCTGCCCAAGGTGGATTACAGCCTGCTGGCCACCTTTGTCTGCTTCTTCATCTTCTCGGGCAACCTGGGGGCCATCCCGGCGGTGCGTGCGCTGCTGGAAACCATGCTGGCTCGCAGCACCCTTTTCACGGCCGCTGTGGCCAGCCAGTTCATCAGTAACGTACCCGCGGCGGTGCTGCTCTCCGGTTTCACCACCGACGGAACCGGCCTGCTGCTGGGCACCGATCTGGGCGGCCTGGGTACCCCCGTGGCCTCGCTGGCCAGCCTGATCTCTTTGAAACTGTACGCCCGCAGCCCGAACGCCCGGATGGGCCGGTTTATGGGCTGGTTTGCCGTGGTGAATCTGGTGGGCCTGGTCGTGCTGCTGGCGATGGCCTGGGCCATGGGTCTGGCGTAACGATCGATAAATTGAGCAAGAAAGTGAAAGCGCGCCTCCGCGAGGAGGCGCACGCTTTTTGCAAGTGGTGCTTTTCAGATGTAGCGAGTCGAAGCTTTGCCGCGCTGTAAAATTTCCTCCACCGCGCCGGTACCGCCCTGCAGCATCCGGTTCACCCGGCTGATGGTGGCGCTGGACGCGCCGGTGCGTTCCAGAATCTCGGTGTACACCTTGCCCTCGGTCAGCAGAGCGGCCACTTGGTAACGCTGTTCCATCGAACTCAGTTCGGCGGCGCTGCAGATATCGTCAAAAAAGCGGCGGCACTCGTCCTCGTCCTTCAGCAGCAGGATCGCCCGGTAAAATTCCATGTTGCGTTCAGTGGCAATTTTCTTTGGCATAGCCTTACTCCTTTTCGGCACGGTATGCAACGCCGTGCGCGATATCGTATAAATTATTTCTCTTATTGTACCACCTTTTGCGCCGCTCTACAATCCTGAATCTGCCAAAATTTGGTGGGCTTTTTGCAGAAGTTCGGCATAATATACAAACTGCTTCGGAAAATTTTGGGGGAGTTTTCAGCTATAGTTACCAGTTTTGACTTTGAATCTGGAAAGTATTATGGTAAAATTATTGCATAAGCGCTGCCGCGTTCCGGTCGGGGCAATCTCTGGCGGCAGCGGGGAGAGGTAACGACATGAACCAAGCCAACAAAATCTGCAACATCCTCGTCGCGGGCCACGCGGGCTGCGGCAAGACCACCCTGGTGGAGGCTCTGCTCTACACCACCGGCGCGCTGGAGCGCATGGGCCGTGTGGAGGATGGCAACACCGTCTGCGATTTTGACCCCGAGGAGGCCAAGCGCCACGCCTCGCTGTCGGCGGCGGTAGCCCCCGTCCAGTACGAGGACATCAAGCTGAACCTGATCGACGTGCCCGGCCTGTTTGATTTCGAGGTGGGTATGTACGAGAGCATGCCGGCGGTGGAGAGCGTGCTGATCTGCGTGTCCGGCCGCAGCGGTGTGTCGGTAGGCGCCGAGAAAGCCTACAAAATGGCGGAAAAGCAGGGCAAGAGCCGCATGATCTTTATCTCCAAGATGGATCTGGAGAATGCCAATTTTTATAAGATTCTGGAGGATCTGAAAACCCGTTTCGGCCCGTCGATCTGCCCTTGCGTAGTGCCTCACCGGCTGGACGACGGCACTGTGGCCTATGTGAATCTGTTCAGCCAGAAGGCCTTCAAATATGAGGGCGGCAAACAGGTCCAGATCGAGCTGCCCGACATGGGCCACCGGCTGGAAGGCCTGGTGGAGGCCATGAGCGAGGCGGTAGCCGAGACCGATGACACCTTGATGGAGAAATTCTTCGCGGGCGAACCCTTCACCACCGAGGAGATCGTGCAGGGCATGCGCCTGGGCGTTAAGAACGGCGTTATCACGCCGGTATTCTGCGGCAGCCCGGTGAACCTGCAGGCGTTGGATATGCTGCTGCTCAACATGGTGCGCCTGCTGCCCAGCGCCGAGCGGGCGGGCGGCCGCACCGCCACCACCGCCGATGGCGCCGAGGTGGAATTCAAGTGCGATGAATCCGAGCCTACCGCCGTCTATGTGTTCAAGACGGTGGCTGATCCCTTTGTGGGCAAGCTGAGTTATGTTCGGGTGGTCAGCGGCAAACTGACCGCCGCCAGCGCTCTGGTCAACGCCCGCACCGGCGAACCGGAACGGCTGGGCAAACTGCTCACCGTGCGCGGCAAAAAGCAGACCGACGCGGACTGCATCGTGGCCGGCGATATTGGCGCCATCACCAAGCTGCCCGCTGCCCAGACCGGCGATACCCTCTGCGATCCCGCCCGGGTAGCGGCGCTGCCCCGGCCGGCGTTCCCGATCCCCACCCTGTCTATGGCGATCAAGGTGGCCAAGAAGGGGGACGAGGGCAAGATCGGCACCGCGCTGGCACGCCTGATCGAGGAGGATCCCACCGTCCGTTACCGGGTGGACAGCGAGACCGGTCAGCAGCTGCTGAGCGGCCTGGGTGAACAGCACCTGGATGTGGTGGTGGCCAAGCTGAAGGCCAAATTCGGGGTGGAGATCACCCTGGAAACACCCCGCGTAGCCTATCGGGAGTCCATCCGGAAAAAATGCAAGGCCCAGGGCCGGCACAAAAAGCAGACCGGCGGCCACGGCCAGTTCGGTGATGTATGGGTCGAGTTTGAACCCTGCGACAGTGAGGAACTGGTCTTTGAGGAGAAGGTGTTTGGCGGCAGCGTGCCCAAGAACTACTTCCCCGCCGTGGAAAAGGGCCTGCGGCAGGCCGCGCAGCACGGCGTGCTGGCCGGCTACCCGGTGGTGGGGCTGAAAGCCACCCTGCTGGACGGCAGCTACCATCCGGTGGACTCCAGCGAAATGGCCTTCATCATGGCGGCCAAACTGGCCTATAAGGCGGCCCTGCCCCAGGCAGGCCCCATCCTGCTGGAGCCGGTGGGCACCCTGCGGGCCCATGTACCCAGCGACAACACCGGCGACATCATGGGCGACGTGACCAAGCGGCGCGGCCGTGTGCTGGGCATGAACCCGGATGAGGACGGTCTGCAGGTGGTGGAGGCCGAGGTCCCCATGGCCGAGATGCAGGACTTTACCACCTTTATGCGGCAGCTGACCCAGGGTCGCGGCTGGTTCACCCTGGAGTTTACCCGGTATGAGCCGCTGCCCTCGATGCTGGAGGACAAGGTCATCGAGGAAGCCAAAAAACT
>CALXIA010000052.1 GCA_944388245.1 uncultured Gemmiger sp.
GACAAGATCCACGCCCGCTCCACCGGCCCCTACAGCCTGGTCACCCAGCAGCCTCTGGGCGGCAAGGCCCAGTTCGGCGGCCAGCGGTTCGGTGAGATGGAGGTGTGGGCGCTGGAAGCCTACGGCGCCGCCTACACCCTGCAGGAGATCCTCACCGTCAAGAGCGACGACGTGGTGGGCCGTGTCAAGACCTACGAGGCCATTGTCAAGGGTCAGCCGGTGCCCAAGCCCGGCATCCCCGAGAGCTTCCGCGTGCTGATCAAGGAACTGCAGAGCCTGGGCCTGGCGGTCCGCGTACAGGACGCCAACGGCGACGAGATCGACCTGAAGCAGAACTTTGACGACGAAGAGACCGGTTTCGATATGCGGGATCTGGCGCTGGGCGACGATGTGCTGGTGGAGGGCGAACTCTCCAACGATTACAGCATTGAGGAGCCGGAGGACGACGGCTTCGGCGCGGAGGAGGACACCGACGATCTGTTCGGCTCCGACGGCGACGAGGACGATCTGTTCGACGCCAGCGGCCTGGACGATCTGGACGGCGAGATGTAACGCCTTGCCTCTATCGCATCACTGAGATCAGGGGCCTGCCGGAAACGGCGGGCGGGGCCCCGGCGCAGGCCGCGCGCGGCGCCGCCCCGCCTTTCGGCAGCAGCCTATAGAAAGGGAAAGGGTTTCGTTTCATGGAATATAACGATTTCGACTCCATTAAGATCAGCCTTGCTTCGCCCGATCAGATCCGTGCCTGGAGTTACGGTGAAGTCAAAAAGCCGGAGACCATCAACTACCGCACCCTGAAGCCCGAGCGGGACGGCTTGTTCTGCGAGCGCATCTTTGGGCCTACCAAAGACTGGGAGTGCCACTGCGGCAAGTATAAGCGGATCCGCTATAAAGGCAAGATCTGCGACCGCTGCGGCGTGGAGGTCACCAAGGCCAAGGTCCGGCGCGAGCGCATGGGCCACATCGAACTGGCCGCCCCGGTCAGCCATATCTGGTACTTCAAGGGCGTGCCCAGCCGCATCGGCCTGATGCTGGACATCAGCCCCCGCCAGCTGGAGAAGGTGCTTTACTTCGCCAGCTACATCGTCACCGACCCGGGCTATACCCCGCTGGAGAAAAAGCAGCTGCTCACCGAAAAGGAATACCGGGACATGCGCGACCGGTACGAGGATGAGTTCAAGGCATCCATGGGCGCTGAAGCCATCCAGGAACTGCTGGCCGAGATCGACCTGGAGGAGCTGGCCAGCCAGCTGCGGGCCGAACTGGAAGAGGCCGGCGGCCAGAAGCGGGTCCGCCTGATGAAGCGGCTGGAGGTCGTGGAGGCCTTCCGCCTGTCCGGCAACCGCCCCGAGTGGATGATCCTGAACGTGGTGCCGGTCATTCCGCCGGATATCCGCCCCATGGTCCAGCTGGACGGCGGCCGTTTCGCCACCAGTGACCTGAACGATCTGTACCGCCGGGTCATCAACCGGAACAACCGCCTGAAGCGGCTGCTGGAACTGGGCGCGCCCGACATCATCGTGCGCAACGAGAAGCGGATGCTGCAGGAGGCGGTGGACGCTCTGATCGACAACGGCCGCCGCGGCCGTCCGGTCACCGGCCCCAACAACCGCCCGCTCAAGAGCCTGTCCGATATGCTCAAGGGCAAGCAGGGCCGGTTCCGCCAGAACCTGCTGGGCAAGCGTGTGGACTACTCCGGCCGTTCGGTTATCGTTGTCGGTCCCGAACTGAAGATGTACCAGTGCGGTCTGCCCAAGGAGATGGCGCTGGAACTGTTCAAGCCCTTCGTCATGAAGGACCTGGTGGAAAAGGGCGTGGCCAACAATATCAAGAGCGCCCGCAAAAAGGTGGAGCGCACCAGCCCCGAGGTGTGGGACAGCCTGGAAACGGTCATCAAGGGCCATCCCGTTATGCTGAACCGCGCGCCTACGCTGCACCGTCTGGGCATCCAGGCCTTTGAGCCGGTGCTGGTGGAGGGCCGCGCCATCAAGCTGCATCCTCTGGCCTGTACCGCTTTCAACGCCGACTTTGACGGCGACCAGATGGCCGTGCATCTGCCCCTGAGCGTGGAGGCCCAGCGGGAGGCCCGCCAGCTGATGCTGGCCTCCGGCAACCTGCTCAAGCCCTCCGACGGCTGCCCCGTCACCGTGCCCACCCAGGATATGATCCTGGGCAGCTACTATCTGACCATGGTCAACAAGGGCGACAAGGGCGAGGGCAAGGTGTTCCGGGATGAGAACGAGGCCCTGATGGCCTATGCCGACAAGGTGGTCACCCTGCACGCCCCCATCAAGGTGCGCCGCACCCTGGAGGTGGACGGCCAGCCGGTGAGCCGCCTGGTGGATACCACCGTGGGCAGCATCATCTTCAACGATCCCATTCCCCAGGACCTGGGCTATGTGGACCGCACCGATCCCGAGACCATGTTCGACTATGAGATCGGGTTCCAGATCACCAAAAAGAACCTGCCCGACATCATCAGCCGGTGCCTGGCCAAGCACGGCACCCGCACCACCGCCAAGATGCTGGACCGCATCAAGGCACAGGGCTACAAATACTCCACCATCAGCGCCATCACCGTGGCCGTCTGCGACGCGGTGATCCCGCCCCAGAAGCCCGAACTGCTGGCCGAGGCGGACGCCAAGGTGTCCAAGGTGATCAAACAGTTCAACAAAGGTCTGATCTCCAACGAGGAGCGCTACAACAGCGTGATCCAGATCTGGCAGGAGACCACTGACAAGGTCTCCAAGGCCCTGGCCGACAACCTGCCCGACCGCAACCCCATCTTCATGATGGCGGATTCCGGCGCCCGCGGCTCCATGAACCAGATCAAGCAGCTGGCCGGCATGCGCGGCCTGCTGGCCAACACCTCCGGTAAGACCATCGAGATGCCCATCCGCGCCAACTACCGTGAAGGTCTGAACATTCTGGAATACTTCGTTTCCAGCCGTGGCGCCCGTAAGGGCCTGGCCGACACCGCGCTGCGTACCGCCGACTCCGGTTACCTGACCCGCCGTCTGGTGGACGTGTCCCAGGACGTGATCATCCGGGAGGAGGACTGCGGCGCTACCGAGGGCATCATCGTCACCGACATCCGCGAGGGCAAGGAAGAGATCGAGAAGCTCAGCGAGCGTCTGATCGGCCGGTTTGCCGTGGGCGACGTGAAGGCGCCGGACGGCACCGTGATCGTGCCCGAGGGCAAGATGATGGACCTGTTCGATGCGGAGAAGGTCGTGGCTGCCGGTATCACCAGCGTGGAACTGCGCAGCGTGCTGACCTGCCGCGCCAAGCACGGCGTCTGCGCCCGCTGCTACGGCGCCAACCTGGCCAACGGCGAGGCCGTGGGCATCGGTGAGGCGGTGGGTATCATCGCCGCCCAGTCCATCGGTGAGCCGGGCACCCAGCTGACCATGCGTACCTTCCATACCGGCGGTATCGCGTCGGCGGAGGATATCACCCAGGGTCTGCCCCGCGTTGAGGAACTGTTTGAGAGCCGCCGGCCCAAGGCCATGGCCATCATGACCGAGATCGCCGGCACCGCCCATATCGACGACACCAAGAAGAACCGCCATGTGGTGGTGACCGGTGTGGACGAGAACGGCGCGCCTGCCGAAAAGAGCTATCTGATCCCCTTCGGCCAGCGGGTGCGCATTTCCGACGGCGACAAGCTGGAAAAGGGCGACATCCTCACCGAGGGCAACGCCTATCCCCACGACATCCTGGCCATCAAGGGCCGCACCGCCGTGGAGAATTACCTGATCAGCGAGGTGCAGAAGGTCTACCGCCTGCAGGGCGTGGAGATCAACGACAAGCACATTGAGGTCATCGTGCGCCAGATGATGCGCAAGGTCCGCGTGGACGACGCCGGTTCCACCAAGCTGATCGGCGGCGCTCTGG
The DNA here is from genome assembly GCA_944388245.1 of uncultured Gemmiger sp. GTDB lineage: Bacteria > Bacillota > Clostridia > Oscillospirales > Ruminococcaceae > Gemmiger_A. The sequence goes on from CALXIA010000052.1 coordinate 3,898, forward strand.
CCGACAAGATGGAGGTGGAGGCCCAGAACGAGGCGATCCGCGCCCGTATGATGGCCGGCGAGACCGATCTGAAGGAGGCCAAGTACACCCAGGTGCTGCTGGGCATCACCAAGGCGTCTCTGGCCACCGACAGTTTCCTGTCCGCCGCCTCCTTCCAGGAGACCACCCGCGTGCTGACCGAGGCCGCCATCAAGGGCAAGGTCGATCCGCTGATGGGTCTGAAAGAGAACGTCATCATCGGCAAACTGCTGCCCGCGGGCACCGGTTTGCCGGAGGTGGAGCAGAAACTGATCGAACGCGAAGAGCGCGAAAAGGAAGAGGCTGCGCAGGCGCAGTGATCTTCCAGTTTTGCTGAATGTCGCAAAGAACGGGGCGGGCCAAACGGCCTGCCCCGTTTCCTTTTGTTGGCGCAGGCTCAGAATTTGTTGATTTGCCCAGCATTTTTTTGAAAATACTGTTGACATCCACAAACTTTGCCTGTAAAATAAAAACTGTTGCGCCACCTGGGCGTAACTCTGCCAAAATTTCCGTATATACGGGGTTCGCGGCGGAAAAATACTGTAAGAAAGGAGAACAAAATGCCTACTTTTAACCAGCTTGTACGCAAGGGTCGTGAGGTCCTGGTCAAGAAGAGCACCGCTCCCGCGCTGCTGAAGAGCTACAACTCTCAGAAGAAGGCCTATTCCGATCAGAATAGCCCCCAGAAGCGTGGCGTCTGCACCGCTGTTCGTACCATGACCCCGAAAAAGCCCAACTCTGCTCTTCGTAAGGTAGCCCGTGTTAAGCTCACGAATGGTATCGAGGTGACCTCTTATATTCCCGGTATCGGCCACAACCTGCAGGAGCATAGCGTCGTACTGATCCGTGGCGGCCGTGTTAAGGACCTGCCTGGCGTTCGTTACCACATTATCCGTGGTACTCTGGACACCCAGGGCGTGGCCAACCGCAACCAGGCCCGTTCCAAGTACGGTGCGAAGCGTCCCAAGGCCGGTGCTAAGAAGAAGTAATAAAAATCAAACCCGCCACAAAGGCTGTTTATATACAAGCGTAAATTGCCTTTTGTGTGGCACAACGGGAGTTTTTATGCTTTCGAGTACCGATGATATCATTCTGTGAAGGAGGGAAGAAAGATGCCCAGAAGAGGTAATACCGCAAAGCGGGACGTTTTGGCGGATCCGCTTTACAATTCCAAGATGGTCACCCGGCTGATCAACAGCATCATGCTGGATGGCAAAAAGGGCGTTGCTCAGAAAATCGTGTACGATGCCTTCAAGACCGTGCAGGAAAAGAGCGGCAACGATCCCCTGGAGATGTTCGAAAAGGCTATGGAGAACATCATGCCCAGCCTGGAGGTTAAGGCTCGCCGTGTGGGCGGCTCCACCTATCAGGTGCCTATGGAGGTGCGTCCGGAGCGCCGTCAGACCCTGGGTCTGCGCTGGCTCACCACCTACTCCCGCACCCGCAGCGAGCGCACCATGTCCCTGCGCCTGGCCAACGAGATCCTGGACGCCTGCAACAACACCGGCAACGCGGTGAAGAAGCGTGAGGATACCCACAAGATGGCCGAGGCCAACAAGGCTTTCGCGCATTATCGCTATTGATTCGTTTCGGACAGGAGGTTAAGTTAGTATGATGCCAAGAGACGTTTCTCTGGAAATGACCAGAAACATCGGCATTATGGCGCATATCGACGCCGGCAAGACCACCACCACCGAGCGTATCCTCTACTACACCGGTGTTAACCACAAGATCGGTGAGACGCACGATGGTGCGGCTACCATGGACTGGATGGCGCAGGAGCAGGAGCGTGGCATCACCATTACTTCTGCCGCTACCACCTGCTATTGGAGCCACACGGAACTGCTGAACGATCCTGCTGCCGCCAAGAAGAACCGGCATCGGATCAACATCATCGACACCCCGGGTCACGTGGACTTCACCGTCGAGGTGGAGCGCAGCCTGCGCGTGCTGGACGGTTCTGTTACCGTTCTGTGCGCCAAGGGCGGCGTTGAGCCCCAGTCTGAGACCGTCTGGCGTCAGGCAGACAAGTATCACGTGCCCCGTATGGCCTACGTGAACAAGATGGACATTATGGGTGCCGACTTCTACCGGGTCGTGCGCATGATGCGTGAGCGTCTGAAGTGCAATGCCGTGCCCATTCAGCTGCCGATCGGCGCCGAGGATACCTTCAAGGGAATCATCGACCTGATCGATATGAAGGCCGACGTCTACTACGACGATATGGGCAAGGATATCCGCGTGGAAGAGATTCCCGAGGATATGAAGGAACTGGCCGAGAAGTATCACGCTGAGATGATCGAGGCCATTGCCGAGAACGACGAGGACCTGATGATGAAGTACCTGGACGGCGAGGAACTGTCCAAGGAAGAGATCAAGAAGGCCCTGCGTCGCGAGACCATCGCCAACACCGTTGTTCCCGTTGTTTGCGGCACTTCCTACCGCAACAAGGGCGTGCAGAAGCTGCTGGACGCCATCGTGGACTATATGCCCGCCCCCACCGACATCGAGGACATCAAGGGCGTGAATCCTGAGACCGGCGAGGAGACCAGCCGTCCGTCTTCCGACGACGCGCCGTTCGCCGCCCTGGCCTTCAAGATCGCCACCGACCCGTTTGTGGGCAAGCTGTGCTTCTTCCGCGTCTACTCCGGTATCGTGGAAGCCGGTACCACCGTGTACAACTCGGTCAAGGAAGTCAACGAGCGTATGGGCCGCATCCTGCAGATGCACGCCAACCATCGTCAGGACATCGACGTGTGCTACGCTGGTGATATCGCCGCCGCCGTGGGTCTGAAGAACACCACCACCGGCGACACCCTGTGCGATCCCAAGCATCCCGTGATCCTGGAGAGCATGGAGTTCCCTGAGCCGGTTATCCGCGTTGCCATCGAACCCAAGACCAAGGCTGGTCAGGAGAAGATGGGCATTGCGCTGAACAAGCTGGCCGAGGAGGATCCCACCTTCCGCACCTGGACCGACGAGGAGACCGGGCAGACCATTATCGCCGGCATGGGCGAGCTGCACCTGGAGATCATCGTGGACCGTCTGCTGCGTGAGTTCAAGGTGGAGGCCAACGTGGGCGCGCCGCAGGTTGCTTACCGCGAGTGCATCCGTCGTCCGGCCGAGTCCAACACCAAGTACGCCCGTCAGTCTGGTGGTAAGGGCCAGTATGGTCATTGTATCATCAGCATCGAGCCCAACGAGCCCGGCAAGGGTTATGAGTTCATCAACGCCGTGGTTGGCGGCGATGTGCCCAAGGAGTATATCCCGGCCATCGACCAGGGCATCCAGGGCGCGATGAAGGCCGGTATCCTGGCCGGTTATCCGGTGGAGGATGTGAAGGTCACCCTGAAGGGCGGCTCCTACCACGAGGTCGACTCCTCGGAAATGGCCTTCAAGATCGCCGGTTCCATGGCGTTTAAGGACGCGATGGCCAAGGCGGATCCCGCCATTATGGAGCCCATCATGAAGGTCGCGGTCATTGTGCCCGACGAGTATATGGGCGATGTGATCGGTGATTTGAACAGCCGCCGCGGCCAGATCCAGGGCATGGAAGCTCTGAATGGCTCACAGCAGGTCAACGCCTTTGTCCCGCTGTCCAACATGTTCGGTTATTCCACCGACCTGCGCAGCAAGACCCAGGGCCGCGGCCAGTATTCTATGGAGCCCAGCCACTACGCGGAGGTGCCCAAGAGCATCGCTGAGGAGATCATGGCCGGCCGCAAGAAGGACTGATCTGTCCCCGGTCTGACACAAGTGGGGAAATTCCCGCAAATGTCTTGATTTTTGAGAACTGATTTAGTATGATATTCGTAAGTCATACGGTCATTAAAAAGGAGGACAATAACCATGGCAAAAGCTAAGTTTGAGCGTAACAAGCCTCATATTAACATTGGCACCATCGGCCACGTTGACCACGGCAAGACCACCCTGACCGCCGCCATCACCAAGGTGCTGGCTATGAAGGGCGACGCCGAGTTCACCGATTACGCCAACATCGATAAGGCTCCCGAGGAGCGCGAGCGTGGTATCACCATCAACACCGCCCACGTGGAGTACCAGACCGACAAGCGTCACTACGCCCATGTGGACTGCCCGGGCCACGCCGACTACGTGAAGAACATGATCACCGGCGCTGCTCAGATGGACGGCGCGATCCTGGTCGTGTCCGCCGCTGACGGCCCCATGCCCCAGACCCGTGAGCACATCCTGCTGAGCCGCCAGGTGGGCGTGCCCTATATCGTTGTGTTCATGAACAAGGTGGACCAGGTTGACGATCCCGAGCTGCTGGATCTGGTCGAGATGGAGATCCGTGACCTGCTGACCGAGTACGACTTCCCCGGCGACGAGACCCCGATCATCAAGGGCTCCGCGCTGGCCGTGCTGGAGAGCACCTCCACCGACATCAACGCTCCCGAGTACAAGTGCATCCTGGACCTGATGGACGCTGT
>CALXIA010000053.1 GCA_944388245.1 uncultured Gemmiger sp.
GCGCAGAGCAGGAAAAACGGCGTTTTAGACTGTCGAAAAGACTTTTTCGACAGTCTAAGGGGACCCCTGTGCAGGGGGGCCCCTTTGCTTTATCAGCCTTCCCGGGCGAGGTGCTTTTCCCGCCAGGCCCGGGGCAGCATGCCGGTGGTGCGCTTGAACACCTTGGTGAAGTAACTCTGGTCCTCGTAGCCCACCAGCAGGGCGATATCGGTCATCCGCAGTTCCCGGTGGGCCAGCAGTTCCTTGGCCTTGCGGATGCGCACCCCGTTCAGGTATTCGTTGAAGGTGCGGCCGGTCTCCTGCTTGAACACCCGGCTCAGATAGGCCGGGGAAAGGTAGACCATCCGGGCAACGCTGTCCAGGGTGATGTGCTCGGCGTAATGGGTGGCGATGTACTGGGTGCACCGGTGGATCAGGTTGGCATGCTTGGCGTGGGCGAAACCGAACAGGCTGTGCACAAATCCCTGCATCACCCCGCTCAGCCACAGGCAGAGCGCGTCGATGGTGGTGAACTCCCCGATGCGGGCGCGGTATTCGTGGCACAGCTGCAGGCTGCGCTCACAGTCCGCGCCGCACTCGATGGCGGTGCGGGACATGAGCACCAGCAACTCGTACAGCCGGGACTGGATGCGCGGCAGGTCCCCGCCGCAGAAGAACAGGATCGCCCCCAGCAGCTCGTTGAGCAGCTTCTGGGCCTGGGCCTGGTCCTGCTGGGCGATGCTCTGCAGCAGCGCCCGCTCGGTCTCGATGGGGTAGGGGGCGGGGCTTTCCTCCTGCTTGAGTTCCAGGATGTAGGAAGAGATCTGCTGCTGGATCTCCCCCGCCCGGCCGCTTTCCAGCAGCCGGTTCTCCGCCGACACGTTGTTCATGAACCCCACCGCCATGAACAGCAGCACCGACAGCGGCTCCACCCGCTGGGGCGGCACAAAGGGGATGGATTCCAGCGCCGCCTCGGCGGCCTGGCGCTGGGCGCCGTCCAGCCCGGCGCCGTCCTCCAGTTCGCAGGCGATGAAATCCGGCTTGTCCACCATGATGAAGGGCCCCGCCGTGATCTTGGCCTGGGCGCCCCCCTCCCCCACGATGGGGGAGACAAAACAGGTCAGCCCCATGGGGCAGAAATAGATGTACCGCCCGCCGAACCGCTGCGCCTCCGACATGCCGTAGATCTGGGCCTGGACGCACCGCTCCCGGGGCAGCCGGGCCGCCTCGCACAGCCGGCAACTCTGGCATCCGTACCCGTATTCCGCGAACACCTGCCCGTGTACATCCGACAGGATGCAGCCCAGCCCGGTGGACACGGAAAACGCCCGGGCGCACTCCTGCGCCAGTTTCCGGTCAAATTGGTCGGCTTCCAAACCGGCATCCCCCTTTCCGCCGGGGCGGCGTCCCCGGTCAGTTCCATGATACTCCCTCTGTTTTGGTATGGCAAGAAAATAAAGACAAAAATTTACCAAATTAAGCGATTTTGTACAAGAGAAATCCTGGATGTGGAGATATAGTAGAGAAAAGGGCCGAACTGCGGTCCCCCACACCCGTGAACAAAGGAGAGGCATCATGAGTATTCTGACGGACATTTCGGAAAATCTGCAGCGCGGCAAAGCCAAGGTGGTCAAGGAGCTGGTTCAGCAGGCCATCGACCAGGGCATCCCGGTCCAGCAGATTTTGGACGAGGGGCTGCTGGCCGGCATGAACGTGGTCGGTGAGAAGTTCAAGAACAACGAGGTCTTTGTGCCGGAGGTGCTGGTGGCGGCCCGCGCCATGAACATGGGCGCGGCGCTGCTCAAGCCCCTGATGAAGGACGCCGGGGTGGAGGCCGCCGGCAAGGTGTGCATCGGCACCGTCAAGGGGGATCTGCACGACATCGGCAAGAACCTGGTCAAGATGATGATGGAGGGCAAGGGCCTGGAGGTCATCGACCTGGGCACCGACGTGGCCCCCGAGACCTATGTGCAGACCGCCATTGACCAGGGCTGCCAGATCATCTGCTGCTCGGCGCTGCTCACCACCACCATGGGCATGATGGGCGAGGTGGTCAAGAAGGCCGACGAGGCCGGCATCCGGGACAAGGTCAAGATCATGGTGGGCGGCGCGCCGGTCACCCAGGCCTTCTGCGACCAGATCGGCGCCGACCGGTACACCCCCGACGCTGCCACCGCCGCCGACGTGGCCGTGTCCATCTGCCAGGCGTCCGCCTGCTGACGGGAGGTGCCGGCCATGAAATGGGATATGAAAGCCTGGCTGGAGGCGCTGCGCACCGCCCCGGTCAAGAAAGCGCTGCCGATCCTGTCCTTCCCGGCGGTGCAGCTGATGGGCATTACCGTGCGGGAACTGATCTCCAGCGCCGACGCCCAGGCCAAGGGCATGGAACTGGTGGCCCAGCGCACCGACGCGGCCGCCAGCGTCAGCCTGATGGACCTGTCGGTGGAGGCGGAGTGCTTCGGGTCCGAGATCCGGGTCTCCGACGAGGAGGTGCCCACCGTGGTGGGCAGCATTGTCTCGGATGAGGACGAGGCCAAGGCGCTGGAGGTGCCCCCGGTGGGCGCCGGGCGCACCGGCCTGTACATTGAGGCCATCCGCAAGGCCTCCCAGACCATCACCGACCGGCCGGTCCTGGCCGGCGCGATCGGCCCCTTCTCGCTGGCGGCCCGGCTGATGGATGTGACCGACGCCATGATCTACTGCTACGACGAGCCGGACATGGTGCACATCCTGCTGGAAAAGGCCACCCGCTTTATCACCAGCTACTGCCAGGCCTTCAAGGAAGCCGGCGCCAACGGCGTGGTCATTGCCGAGCCGGTGGCCGGGCTGCTCTCCCCGGCGCTGGAGGCCGAGTTCTCCGGCCCCTACGTCAAGCAGATCGTGGACGCGGTGCAGGACGATTCCTTCCTGGTGGTCTACCACAACTGCGGCAACGCGGTCATCCGGCAGATCGACTCGATCCTGTCCACCGGCGCGTCGGCCTACCACTTCGGCAACGCCATCCGCATGGCCGACATGATGCCCCACATCCCCGCAAACGCGGTGGCGCTGGGCAATGTGGACCCGGCCGGCGAGTTCCGCAACGGCACCCCGGACTCCATCCGCACCGCCACCCGCAAGGTGCTGGAGGAGTGCAGCCAGTACCCCAACTTCGTCATCTCCTCCGGCTGCGACATTCCGCCGCTCTCCCGCTGGGAGAACATCGACGCCTTCTTCGCGGCGGTGGCGGAGTTCTACGGGAAATGACCGCCGCGGAAAAGGAGCGCCTGCGCCGGCGGGTGCTGGAGGAAGGGGTCGACCGGGCGGCCTTTGTGCCGGTGACGGAGATCCGCTTTGACCGGTCCTTCCGGGATATCTGCGCCACCAACGCCTGCGGCAACTACGGCCGCTGCTGGATGTGCCCGCCCGATGTGGGGGACATTGACGAGATGATGGCCCGGGCGAAGACCTTCGACACGGCGCTGGTCTACCAGACGGTGGACCCCCTGGAGGACAGCTTTGATTTTGAGGGCATGATGGCCGCCGCCGCCCGCAGCAGCCGGATCAGCCAGGGGCTGACCGGCGTGTTCCGGGGCTGGGGGCTGGGCCGGTGGCTCCAGCTGGGGGCCGGAGGCTGCCATGTGTGCGGGCAGTGCGCCCGGCGCACAAACGAGCCCTGCCGCCATCCGGACCTGGCCCTGGCCTCGCTGGAAACCTACGGCGTCAACGTGTCCCAGCTGGCGTCGGCCGCCGGAATGAACTACATCAACGGGCAGAACACCGTGACCTATTTCGGGGCGCTGCTGTTCTGCGAGGACGAGAAATGAGGTGCGGGCCATGCCGGTGGTAACGGTGAACGGCGCGGCGGTGACCGTGCCGGAGAACGCCCCGCTCAGCCAGGCGCTGGGCGCGGGGGTGGAGATGCCCTGCGGCGGGCAGGGCCGGTGCGGCAAGTGCCGGGTGATGGTGCGGGGCGCGGTGAGCGAGCCGGGTGAGACCGAGCGCGCCCGCCTGACCGCCGACGAGCTGGCCGCCGGGGTGCGGCTGGCCTGCCAGGCCCGGGTGCGGGGAGACTGCGCCGTTACCCTGCAAAGCGCGGGCGGCGACCAGATCCGCCTGTGCGGCGAGATGCCCGCCTTTGTCCGCCGGCCGGCCTACCGCCCATGGGGCGCGGCGCTGGACATCGGCACCACCACCCTGGCGGGGTGCCTGTACGGCCCCGGCGGGGAACTGCTGGCCCAGGCCAGCGCCCCCAATCCCCAGAGCCGCTGGGGCGCGGACGTGATCAGCCGGATCGGGGCCGCCCTGCAGGGGGAGGGCCCGGCGCTGGCCGCCGCCATCCGGGAGGCCCTGGCCGCCCTGGTGCGGGAGATGGCCGCCGCGGCCGGCGGACCCGCCTACCAGGTGGATCGGTATGTGGTCACCGGCAACACGGCCATGCTCTATCTGCTCACCGGCGCCGACCCGGACTGCCTGTCCCACGCGCCCTTCGAGGCGGACCGGCGGTTCGGGGAGGCGGTGCGCGCCGACGCGCTGGGGCTGCCGGGGGCCGGGCAGGTCTATCTGCCCCGGTGCATGGCCGCCTTTGTGGGGGCGGACATCACCTGCGCCGCCCTGGCCGCCGAACTCTGCACCCGGCCCGGCACCCGGATGCTGGCCGACATCGGCACCAACGGGGAGATCGCGCTGTGGCACGGCGGGCAGTTGCTCTGCTGCTCCACCGCGGCGGGCCCCGCCTTTGAGGGGGCGGGCCTGTCCATGGGGATGCCCGGCCGGGCCGGGGCGGTGGACCATGTGACGGTGGAAAACGGCGCGCTGCGGGCCCACGTGATCGGCGGCGCGGCCCCCCGGGGCATCTGCGGCAGCGGGGTGGTGGACGCGCTGGCCTGCCTGCTGGAGACCGAGACCCTGGACGAGACCGGGTATCTGGAAGAGGATCCGGCCCCCATCGCGCCGCCGGTGAGCCTGTCCCAGAAGGATGTGCGGATGGTGCAGCTGGCCAAAAGCGCCGTCTGCGCCGGGATGCGCACCCTGCTCAAGACCGCCGGGCTGACCGGCGATCAGGTGGAGGAACTGGCGGTGGCCGGCGGCTTCGGCAGCTATCTGTCGGTGGCCAGCGCCGGCCGGATCGGCTTGCTGCCGCCGGAACTCACCGACCGGGTGCGGGTGCTGGGCAACGCCGCCCTGGCCGGGGCCTCCATGCTGCTGCTGGACCCGGCCTTCGTGCCCGCCGCCGAGGCGATGGCCGACGCGGCCCGGGCGGTGGACCTGTCCACCAACCCGGACTTTCTGCAGGCCTACACCGACGGGATGTTTTTCTGAATCGAAACGGGGAACGCGCCCTGCTTTTCTCGCCTTGTGCGGGAAAGCGGGGCGCGTTTTTGCGCTGCATAATTCTGGGAAATGCCCAAAAACTATTGCAAAATTTGTCGATTTTGTATAGGGTTATCCCCGAATTGTAAGGCGTTGCCGGCACAGGCCGGGATACGGCGCCCCCCACAAGGAGGACGACGGATGAAAAGACGATGGATGGGCCTGACATTGGCCTTTTTGCTGCTGGCGGCGATATTCCCCGGCCGGGCCGGGGCCGATACGGCGGCCGCCGGTCTCGGCGGCGTGCGCTACCCCACCCTGGCCGGGGCGCTGGCCGCGCTGGAGCCGGGCGGCACACTGACCCTGCTGCGGGACGGGGAACTCTCCGCCATGCTGCCCCTGAAGGCGGATGGGGTCACCCTGGATCTGAACGGGTACAGCCTGGCCCCGGCGACGGGGCCGGTGAGCGATACACTGTAAACAGAAACACGGCGGGGTTTGGGGAATCTTGTCTTACCGAAAGGGGAGAGGGTGTGGGAGAGGACCATCAGGGCCCTATCCCACTTGCGATCGTCCTGCTTTTTCTGCGCGCAGAGCAGGAAAAAACGGCGGAGCCGCCCGAATCCGGGCGGCTCCGCCGCGTTTTTTGTCGTATCAGTCCATCGAGGGGGAGAGCTTCTCCAGATCGAAGGGGGTGTCCTGGTAGACGTAGTAGTTGAGCCAGTTGGCATAGAGCAGGAACGCGTGGCTGCGCCAGCGGTGCACCGGCTGGCGGGTGGGATCGTCGTCGGGGTAGTAGCCCACCGGCGGCGCGATGGGCAGCCCCCGCTCCAGGTCCCGGCGGTACTCCGCGTCCAGGGTCATCCGGTCATACTCCGGGTGGCCGGTCACAAAGATCTGGCGGCCGCTGTCAATGCCCATCAGGTAGGGGCCGGCCTCGTCGCTCTCGGCCAGCATCCGCACCGCGCCGCAGGCGGCCAGAGCGTCCGGGTCCACCCCGGTGTGCCGGGAGTGGGGGGCCAGGAACTCCTCGTCAAAGCCCCGCACCAGCGGATTGGCCGGCCGGGTGACCCGATGGCGGAAGATGCCGAACATCTTGTGCTCCAGCGGCACCTTGGGGATGCCGTAGTGGTAGTACAGCGCCGCCTGCGCCCCCCAGCACACATGCAGGGTGGAGTAGACGTGGGTCTTGCTGAACTCAAAGATGCGGCAGAGTTCCGGCCAGTAGTCCACCTGTTCAAAGGGCATCTTCTCCACCGGCGCGCCGGTGATGATCATGCCGTCGAACCGCTGGTCCTTCACCCGGTCAAAGGTGGTGTAGAAGGCCTCCAGATGTTCCGCCGACACGTGCGCCGCCGCGTGGGTGGCGGTGCGCAGAAAGGTCAGCTGCACCTGCAGCGGGCTGTTGGCCAGCAGCCGGGCCAGCTGGGTCTCGGTGGCGATCTTGGTGGGCATCAGGTTCAGCACCAGGATGCGCAGCGGCCGGATGTCCTGGGTGGCGGCCCGATGCCGGTGCATCACAAATACATTTTCGCTGCCCAGCTGGGAATAGGCGGGCAGATCCTGGGGAATGATCAGGGGCATGGGGACCCTCCCTTCATTGGAATAGGCGGCGCGCTCAGATCTGGGCCAGGGCCTGTTCCAGATCCGCGATCAGGTCCCGCTTGTCCTCGATGCCGCAGCTCAGCCGCACCAGGTCCGGGCTCACCCCGGCGGCGCGCAGTTCCTCGTCGTTCATCTGGCGATGGGTGGCGCTGGCCGGATGCAAACAGCAGGTGCGGGCGTCGGCCACATGGGTCTCGATGGCGGCCATCTTCAGGTGCTTCATGAAAGCCTCGGCGGCCTTGCGCCCGCCCTTGACCCCGAAACTCACCACGCCGCAGCTGCCGCCGGGCAGATACTTTTGGGCCAGCTCGTAGTACTTGTTACCGGGCAGGCCGCAGTACTCCACCCAGGCGATCTTGTCGTGGCCCTGCAGGTATTCGGCCACCGCCTGGGCGTTCTCGCAGTGGCGCTGCATCCGCACGTGCAGGCTCTCCAGCCCCAGGTTCAGCAGAAAGGCGTTCTGGGGGCTCTGGATGCTGCCGAAGTCCCGCATCAGCTGGGCCGTGGCCTTGGTGATGTAGGCCCCCGCCAGGCCGAACCGCTCGGTGTACACGATGCCGTGGTAGCTTTCGTCCGGGGTGCACAGGCCGGGGAACTTGTCCGGATACTGGGTCCAGTCAAATTTGCCGCTGTCCACGATGCAGCCGCCCACGCCCGCGCCGTGGCCGTCCATATATTTGGTGGTGGAGTGGGTCACGATGTCCGCCCCCCACTCAAAAGGCCGGCAGTTCACCGGGGTGGCGAAGGTGTTGTCCACGATCAGGGGCACCCCGTGGCGGTGGGCCACCCGGGCGAA
>CALXIA010000054.1 GCA_944388245.1 uncultured Gemmiger sp.
TTTGATAAAGTTTAGCGCTTGCTGAACTGCGGAGCGCGACGGGCAGCCTTGAGGCCGTATTTCTTACGTTCCTTCATACGAGGATCACGGGTCAGGAAGCCAGCCTTCTTCAGAGCCGGACGCAGGTTCTCGTCGTACTGCAGCAGGGCACGGGACAGGCCGTGACGGATGGCGCCGGCCTGGCCGGACACACCGCCGCCGCCCACGCGAACCACGATGTCAAACTTGCCGTCCACATCGGCCACAGCCAGGGGCTGACGCACGATCAGCTTCAGGGTCTCCAGACCGAAGTAATCGTCGATGTCACGGTCGTTGATGGTGATCTTGCCGGTGCCGGTGTACACGCGAACGCGGGCAACGGAATTCTTACGACGACCGGTGCCGTAGAAATAAGGTTTCGTCTCGTACATCTTCTATTGCCTCCTAATCAAAACTCGTAGATCTCGGGCTTCTGCGCGGCGTTGTCATGCTCGGCGCCCTTGTAGCAACGCAGGCGGGTCATGGCCTTGGCGCCCAGCGTGTTGGCCGGGATCATGCCCTTGACAGCCACGAACATGGCCTTGTCGGAATTCTCCGCCATCAGGGTCTTGTACTGGATCTCCTTCAGGCCGCCGATCCAGCCGGAATGGGTGCGGTAGTACTTCTTCTCCAGCTTCTTGCCGGTCAGAACCGCCTTGTCGCAGTTGATGATGATGACATGGTCGCCGCAATCCACGTTGGGGGTGAAGGTGACCTTGTTCTTGCCGCGCAGCAGCACGGCGGCCTGGGCGGCAACACGACCCAGCGGCTTGCCGGCCGCATCGAGGACGTACCACTTGCGCGCCGCCTGGGCGGGCTTTGCCAGAGTAGTGCTCATAATCTATTTCCTCCCTGAAAGATTTGGTGTTTTCGGTCAGGTCCGATTGGACGCAAAATAGATTATAGGGCATCAAAGGCCATTCGTCAATACCTTTTTTGCATTTTTTTAATTTATTCCTGAACTGCTTCAAAATGCTCTCGTTTTCTCGTTTATGCTCTCGTTTTCTCACGTTCAATTTTTCATTTTCTCAAAAAAGGCCGCCCTCCGGAAAAAGAGGATGCAAAACAGACGGTTTTGTTATATACTATATAAAAGGAATACACGGCGGGTCTTTGCCCGCGGAAAAGGAGTTTTCATGAGATCGATCAACCGTATCTGGGCGGGGGCCGCCGCTCTGCTGATGCTGGTCAGTTGCGCGGCATCCGAACCGGAGATGACCGAGAGCGAGCGTTTTGACGCCTATACGCGACAGCAATTTTGTGACCTAGTGGGTGAAAACGCGGTCAACCTGAACTACACCTTGAGCCGCCCGGAGGACTGGGGCATCGAACGGCTGACAGAAGAGCCGTTTGGCGAGTTGGACCTGGATTTCACCGCCATGCAGGAGGACCTGAAGCAAAGCCGTCAGGAACTGAACAGTTTTGACCGGGACGAGTTGACCGAAGCTCAGCAGCTGACCTGGGACATTATCGACTTTTCCCTGACGACCCAAGAACAGGCTGTGGGCCGGGAATTGTATGACGATCTGCTGGGTCCGGTCACCGGCCAGCACACCAACATGCTGATCACCCTGGCGGAGTTCTCTTTCTACGAAAAGGCGGATCTGGACGTGTATATGGCGCTGCTGGAGGATCTGCCCCGCTACTTCACCTATGTGGCGGACTATGAACGCGCCCGGGCCGACGCGGGTATGATCGCGGCCGCCGAAACGCTGAACGAGGCCGCGGACTACTGCGAAATGATCGCCAACGCGCCGGAAGACTGCCTGCTGATCACCGGTTTTGCCGACCGTCTGGCCGAACTGGACTGGCTGGAGGAAACGCACCGGCAAAACTACGAAACCCGCAACCGGGAACTGGTCTGCGGACCGGTGGCGGACGCTTACCGCGCATTGGGTGAGTGTGCTCGGGAACTGGCCGCTCAGGGCGGCGAGCCCCTGGGGCTGGCCACCTGTCTTGATGACGGTGGCAAGTATTATCAGCTGCTGATGCGTTCCATGGTGGGCAGTGATCGCTCGCTGGGGGATTACCAGCAGCTTCTGGTCCGCGAGATCAGCGCCGGTCTTGCGGAAATGACTGCGCTGTACCAGCAGGATCCGGAAGGGTACAACGCGTTTGCCAGTACCGTGCCCCAGCAGGGATCCCTGCCGCCGGAGGAAATAATCGCTCAGTTGCGGGAAGCCAGCAAAGATGACTTCCCCCCGCTGGCGGAACTGCCCTACACGGTCAAGGATGTGCCCGCAGCGCTGGAGGACTACACCTCCCCCGCCTTCTTCATGATTCCCCCCATCGACAGCCAGGACAAAAACACCATCTATATTAACAACGCCATGCTGGATCCTACTACCCTGTTCACCACCCTGGCTCATGAGGGTTATCCCGGCCACCTGTACCAGACGGTGTATACCCAGCTGCTGGACCTGGATCCGCTCAACAATAAGCTGTCCGCCTCCGGCTACTCCGAGGGTTGGGCCACCTATGTGGAGTATGAGTACGCCTACGACTATATGAATGAGAGCGAGACCTACCGCCGTCTGGCCCGGGTGAATTCGCTGTTGTCACTGGAGATCTCCGCGCTGGTGGATATGCAGGTGAACTGGGCTGGCTGGAGCGAAGATCAGTTGGCGGAATGGTTGGACGCAATGGGATTCAACGGCGACGCGGCCGGTGACCTGATGGCCCATGTGTGCGCGGAACCCGGCAACTATATGACCTATGCGGGCGGCTATCTGGAGTTCATGGAACTGCGGCGCACCGCCGAGGATACCTTGGGCAGCGCGTTTGACGAGATGGCCTTCCACACCTGGCTGCTGGATCAGGGCTCTGCTCCCTTCCCCCTTCTGGCGGATCGTCTGGACGCCTGGATGGAAAGCCAGACCGCCCTTGCGCCGGCCGCCTGACCGCTTTTCCCGAACGGACCTTTCCCTGCCGCGGCATAAAAATACCGCCGGCAGGGCTTTTTTTGCAAAAATCGGCTTCACAAGCCGCGGTGGTATGCTATAATAGTCGGGAATGTGAGGTGACGGCGATGCAGCGGCTGGAAGGGCTGATGCGAAAAGCGATCCAGGATTATGAGATGCTGGCCCCGGGGGACCGGGTGTGTGTGGGCGTGTCCGGCGGCAAGGACAGCGTGGCCCTGACGGTTGGGCTGGGCCGGCTGCGCCGGTATCTGGGCATCCCCTTCGAGGTGGTGGCGGTGACGCTTGATCCCCAGTTTGGCGGCGTGCCCATGGACTGCGGCCCGCTGGAAGAACTGTTTGCCCGGGAGGGTATCCCCTACCATATCCACCGCACCGACATCGGGCGGGTGGTGTTTGACCTGCGCAAGGAGCCCAATCCCTGCGCGCTCTGCGCCAAACTGCGCCGGGGTACCCTGCACACCGCGGCGCTGGAACTGGGCTGCAACAAGGTGGCTCTGGGGCATCACCTGGACGACGCCATCGAGACCTTTTATATGAATTTGTGGCGGGAAGGGCGGCTGGGCTGCTTTTCCCCGGTCACCTGGCTGGACCGGCGGAAGCTGACCCTGATCCGACCTCTGCTGCTGGCCACCGAGGCCCAGGTGGTCGCCGCCGTGCGGCACGCCGGGCTGCCGGTGGTGAAAAGCCGTTGTCCCGCCGACGGGGCCACTGTGCGGCAGGAAACCAAGGATTTTGTGCGGCGGATGGTCCGGGAGGATCCGGCTTTCCGCCAGAAGATGCTGGGCGCTTTGCAGGGCAACGGCCTGGATGGCTGGAAGCCTCTGCACACCGGGCGCGGGCTGGGCGTTCAGATTGGGAAACGGGAGAGCGAAACGGAATGAACTTTGAGAAACATTGCTGGGCGGAGATCGATCTGGACGCGCTGCGCCACAACTATCGCTTGATCGCCCGGCTGGCGGGTTCGGCCAAGGTCTGCGCTGTACTCAAGGCCGACGCCTATGGTCATGGCGACGTGATGACCGCTCAGGTACTGGCGCAGGAAGGGACCGAATGGTTCGCGGTGAGCAGCCTGTCCGAGGCGCTGCACCTGCGCCGGGCCGGCTTGGAACAGCGGATCCTGGTGCTGGGCCACACCGACCCGGCCCAGGCGATCGTGCTGCATCGGCAGCAAATTCTGCAGACGGTGTACAGCCCGGATTACGCCGCCGCCTTGTCGGACGCGGCCGCCGCGGCCCGCTGCACCGTACAGGTCCATCTCAAGGTAGACACCGGTATGGGGCGCATCGGCTTCGGGGCGCGGGGAGACCGGGAGGGGGCGGTGCGCCAGCTGGCCGCCTGCTGGCAGTTGCCCGGGCTGGGGGTGTGCGGCATGTTCCAGCACTTCTCGGTGGCCGACAGCACCGATCCGGATGATGTGGCCTATACGGAACAGCAATACGCGCTGTTCTGCGCGGTGCGCAGGCAGTTGGAAGCGCTGGGTCTGAACACCGGCGTGGTCCACTGCTGCAACTCCGCCGGGCTGGTGACCCATCCCGAATGGGGCTTGGATCTGGTGCGGGCCGGCATCATCCTGTACGGCATTGATCCCAGCGACCAGGTCCGTCTGCCCGGCTTGCAGCCGGTTCTCCAGCTGAAAGCCACCGTCAGCCAGGTCAAGGACCTGCATCCCGGCGAGAGTGTCAGTTATGGCCGGGCCTTTACCGCCGCAAATTCCATGCGGGTGGCCACTCTCTGCGCCGGCTATGCGGACGGATATCCACGGCTGTTGTCTGGCAAGGGGCAGGTCTGCCTGCACGGCCAGGCCGCGCCAGTGCTGGGCCGGGTCTGCATGGACCAGATGGTGGCGGATGTGACCGCCATCCCCTCGGTACGCAGCGGGGACGAGGCGGTTCTGTTTGCCGCCGACGGCCCCGGCGACACCGTCTGCACCGCGGCCGGCAAGACCGGCACCATTCCCTATGAACTTCTCTGCGGCGTGACCCGCCGGGTCCCCCGGGTGTACCGGGAGCAGGGCCGGGTCGTGGAGATCGCTGATTTTCTGACCCAGCCTTGATGACAAGCGAAAGGAGAACACCCCGTTGGCAAAAGAACACATCCGCAATTTCTGCATCATCGCCCATATTGACCATGGCAAATCCACCCTGGCGGACCGGATCCTGGAAAAGACCCACAGCGTGGACGAGCGCCAGATGGAG
The DNA here is from genome assembly GCA_944388245.1 of uncultured Gemmiger sp. Classification (GTDB taxonomy): domain Bacteria; phylum Bacillota; class Clostridia; order Oscillospirales; family Ruminococcaceae; genus Gemmiger_A. The sequence continues at coordinate 5,135 of CALXIA010000054.1, forward strand.
GACCAGCTTCTGGACGACATGGAGCTGGAACGGGAGCGTGGCATCACCATCAAGGCCCGGGCCGTGACCCTGCACTATACATCCCGGGCCGGGCAGGACTATGAATTCAATTTGATCGACACCCCGGGCCATGTGGACTTCGGCTACGAGGTGAGCCGCAGCCTGGCCGCCTGCGAGGGCGCGATCCTGGTGGTGGACTCCAGCCAGGGGGTAGAGGCCCAGACCCTGGCCAACACCTACATGGCGCTGGAACATGACCTGGAACTGGTGCCCATTCTGAACAAGATCGATCTGCCCAGCGCTGAGCCCGACCGGGTGGCCCAGGAGGTGGAGGACGTGATCGGTCTTCCCTGCCTGGACGCGCCCCGGGTGAGCGCCAAGCTGGGCACCGGCATCGAGGACGTGCTGGAGCGGGTCATCACCGACATCCCCGCCCCCAAAGGGGACGATGATGCGCCGCTGAAAGCCCTGATCTTTGACAGCGTGTATGACAGCTACAAGGGCGTTATCGTGTATATCCGGGTATTCGACGGCACCCTCAAGCCCGGCGACACGGTGAAGATGATGGCCACCGGGGCCCAGTTCACCCTGGTGGAGGTGGGCCACATGGGCGCCACCAGCCTCTCCCCCTGCGACAAGCTCTGCGCCGGTGAAGTGGGCTACCTGACCGCCAGCATCAAGACTGTGCGGGACACCCGGGTGGGCGATACCGTCACCCTGGCGGCCAATCCCTGCGCCGAGGCGCTGCCCGGGTACCGGAAGGTGACCCCGATGGTGTTCTGCGGCATCTACACGGTGGACGGGGCAAAATACCCCGACCTGAAGGACGCGCTGGAAAAGCTGCAACTGAACGACGCTTCGTTGAGTTTTGAGCCGGAAACCAGCGCCGCGCTTGGATTCGGATTCCGGTGCGGCTTTCTGGGCCTGCTGCATCTGGACATCATCACCCAGCGGCTGGAGCGGGAGTTCGATCTGGACCTGATCACCACCGCCCCCAGCGTGGAATACCGCATCACCCTGACCGACGGCACCCAGATGACCATTGAGAACCCGTCGGACTACCCCGATCCCGGCCGGATCGCCAAGCAGGAAGAGCCCATTGTGGACGCGCACCTGTACACCCCCACCGAGTATGTGGGCAGTCTGATGGATCTGTGTCAGGACCGGCGGGGCACCCTGATCGACATGAAGTATCTGGACGCCACCCGCGTGGATCTGCACTACGAATTGCCGCTGGGCGAGATCGTCTACGACTTCTTTGACGCCATCAAGAGCCGCAGCCGGGGCTATGCCAGCTACGACTACGAGATGAAGGGCTTCAAGGAGAGCAAGCTGGTCAAGCTGGACATGCTGCTGAACGGCGAGATGGTGGACGCGCTGAGCATGATCGTGCACGCGGACAAGGCCTACGCCAAGGGGCGCCGGCTGGCGGAACGGCTCAAGGAGAACATTCCCCGCCAGATGTTTGAGATCCCGATCCAGGCGGCCATCGGCGGCAAGGTCATTGCCCGGGAAACGGTCAAGGCGATGCGCAAGGACGTGCTGGCCAAATGCTACGGCGGCGACATCACCCGCAAGAAAAAGCTGCTGGAAAAGCAGAAGGAAGGCAAAAAGAAGATGCGTCAGCTGGGCAGCGTGCAGCTTCCCAGCGAGGCGTTCACCGCGGTGCTCAAGCTGGACGAGGACTGAGCGCGCAAAACGGGCAGAGGCCGCATGGCCCCTGCCCGTTTTTTACCGTTTGAGAGAGCGCAGCATCCCCCCGTAGCCGAGCACGAGAGCCACCGCAAACAGGCCGGCCACAAGGCGCGGCGGCCAGGGGCCGGGAATGACCAGCGCGTACAGCGCCAGTGCGCCCACTGCCACAAGAAACACCAGGGTGAGCAGCACACCGACCAGCACCCGTATCCACCGGGGCATCCCGGGCAGGCTGGCGGCGTTCAGCAAAAACTCGAAGAACAGATCCATGGTATTTCTCCTTGTTAAAGGGATGTATGGACAAAACCAGTATATCACAGGCCAAAGCCGCAAAGCAACAGACTGTTTCTTGCCCAAGCACAGGACCAATGGTATACTGGTGGGCGAAAGCGAGGCGAAAACAATGACAGACGAACAAACGGAGGGGTTCGGCCCCCGGCTGGCGCGGCTGCGCCGGGCGGCAGGAATAACCCAGCAGCAGCTGGCCGAGCAGCTGTGCGTGACAAGGCAGGCGGTCTCCCGTTGGGAGAGCGGGGTTTCACTTAGATAAAGATACCACACCATTCCCACGCTGACTTTTGCTCAACCGATACAGCCGGAGGGCTGGAT
>CALXIA010000055.1 GCA_944388245.1 uncultured Gemmiger sp.
GTCTTCGACACCGAGGTGTACTCCAACACCGGCGGACAGGCCTCCAAGGCCAGCCAGATCGGCCAGGTGGCGCAGTTTGCCGCCGCCGGCAAGACCATCGGCAAGAAGAGCCTGAGCGAGATCGCCATGACCTACGGCTACGTCTACGTGGCCCAGATCGCCATGGGCGCCGACATGAACCAGACCATCAAGGCCATTGCCGAGGCCGAGGCTTACCCCGGCCCGTCCCTGATCATCGGCTACGCCCCCTGCGAGATGCACGGCGTCAAGGGCGGCATGACCAACTGCCAGGCCGAGATGAAGAAGGCCGTGGCCGCCGGTTACTGGAACATGTTCCGGTTCAACCCGGCCCTGAAGGCCGAGGGCAAGAACCCCTTCACCCTGGACTCCAAGCCCGCCACCGCGGATTACAAGGAGTTCATCAGCGGCGAGACCCGGTACAGCCGGCTGAAGCTGGCCTTCCCCGAGCGCGCCGAGAAGCTGTTCGAGCTGGCCGACGAAAAGAGCAAGGAGCGCTACGAGCACCTGCTCAAGCTGGTCGATCTGTACAAGTAAGACCCGCTGCCTGACGGCATAAATCCATAGGACCCGCTCCCGGAAGTGCGCACTTCCGGGGGCGGGCCTTTTGTGTCCGGGCGGGATTTATGGTATACTGACAGGGAAAAGGGGAGATAGGATGCAGATGGGGTTTGCTTTTCTGGCGGTGGTCTGTGCTGTGCTGTTTGCGGCGTTGACCCTGCGGGCTCTGTGGGCGCTGCGGCGGCCGGATGCGCCGGGCCCGGCGCCCGGGCGCGGCGCACAGCTGCGGGCGATGGCCGCCGCCCTGGCCTTCGGTGTGGCGGTGGACCTGGTCTTTGTGGCGATGGCCCTGTCCCAAAGCCCCGGCGTGGGATGGGCCGAGGCCGTTCAGCGCTTTTTTGAACACTATTCCATTGATACGAACCACTATATGCGGATCGCCCGCTACGGCTACAGCGCCGCCAATACCGCCTTTGACGAGCAGGAGCTGATGATCGTGTTTTTTCCGCTCTACCCGCTGCTGCTGCGTCTGGTCAATCCGCTGGGGACCTTTCCCTGGCATCTGTGCGGGATGCTGCTGCAGCTGGTGTTGTTTCCGGCGGGGGCGGGGGCGTATTACCGGCTGGCCTTCCGCCTGCTGGGGCCGGACCGGGCCCGCTGGGCGCTGGCCTTTCTGCTGGCGCTGCCCGGCAGCTTTTTCTTCCTTGTGCCCATGAGCGACAGCCTGTTCCTGCTGCTGGTGTGCGGGTTCTTTCTGCTTTTGCTGGAGGACCGGGCGCTGCCGGCCGGAGTCTGCGGCTTTCTGGCGGCGTTTTGCCGGTCGCTGGGCGCCCTGCTGACCGGGGCCGCCGGGGCGCTGTACCTGTCGGCTCTGCTTTGCCGCAAAGACAGGTTCCGCCCCCGCTGGCTGCTGCCGGTGCTGGGGCCGGCCGCCGGCATAGGGGCCTATCTGGCGCTGAACCTGGCGGTATACGGCGACCCGTTCCGGTTCTCCTTTTACCAGGCCAGCCACTGGAGCCAGCGGCTGGGCTGGTTCTGGAACACAATTGTCTACCATGGCCAGAGTTTTCTCGGCTGGCTGGCCGACAGCCCCGGCACCGCGTTCTGGCTCTCCCTGTGGGCGGTGGGCACCCTGGTGATCGGGCTTGCGGCCTTTGTGCCGGGGCGGCGTCTGCCTGCCTGGATGCAGCTCTACGGCCTGGCCTATTACGCTTTCACCAACGGGGTGACCTGGCTGCTCAGCGCGCCGCGCTATGCGCTGAACGATCCGATGATCCCCCTGGGTCTTGCCTGCCTGCCCCGCGGTGCGCGGCGGGTGGTCTGGGTGGTGCTGGCCGTCGGCTGGACGGCGTTTTTTGCAGCGTTTTTGCGGGGCTTGCCCATCTACTGACCCCATGGTACAATGAGACGGGCGGGGACCAGGGTCTCCGCCGCTGGAAAGGTGGTATAGTATGATCGATCGGGACCGTCTGGCGGCCAAGTGCGCCGCCCGGGAGATCCGGCTCACCCCGGACTGTCTGGAACAGCTGGACGTCTACGCCCAGATGCTGGTGGACTACAACGCCCATGTGAACCTGACCGCCATCACCGACCCGGAGGGCATTGAGGACAAGCATTTTCTGGACAGCCTGCTCTTTGCCTGCCAGCCGGAGGTGGCCGGCAGCCTGGTGGACGTGGGCACCGGGGCGGGGTTCCCGGGTCTGGTGGCCCGCATCTACAAGCCGGAGCTGGCCGTCACCCTGATGGAGCCCACCGGCAAGCGGGTGGAATTTCTGCGCCAGGTCTGCGAGCGGCTGGGCTTTTCTGACGTGCGGCTGGTGAAGGAGCGGGCCGAGGAGGCCGCCCGCAAGCAGTGGCGGGAGCAGTTCGATCTGGCCTGCGCCCGGGCGGTGAGCGCCCTGCCCCAGCTGGCCGAGTTCTGCCTGCCGCTGGTGAAGGTGGGGGGGCGGTTCATCGCGCTGAAGGGGGCCTCCGCCCAGGAGGAACTGGACGCCGCCGCCGGGGCCATCCGCAAGCTGGGCGGCCGGGCGGTGGAGCTGCGCCGCCTGCGGCTGCCCGCCGGGGACGAGAGGGCGCTGGTGTTCTGTGAAAAAATATCGCAGACTCCGCCCGCATACCCGCGAAACGGCGGGAAGATCGCCAAATCCCCGCTGAAATAGGCTCCCCGGCGCGAAAACGGGGGATGGAAAATACTGGAAAATAAACCGGTTCTGTGGTACGCTGAAGCCAGGAGAATGGCAGGCGCGGCCGCGGGACCGGTTTTTTTGCGGGATCGCCGCCGCGCCGGGAGAGAAAAACAGGGGACAGGCCCCGGAAACGGAGGAAAACGATGGGATGGAAGAGCGCGAAGGTCTGCGGCAAGGTGTGGCAGCTGCCGGTGGATCAGATCGAGCCGTCGCCCTACCAGGCGCGGCGGGAGTTTGACGAGCAGGAGATCGCCCGCTTGAGTTTGAGCATTTTACAGAACGGGCTGTTGCAGCCGGTCTCGGTGCGGCGGATCGGCAAGGACCGGTACGAACTGGTGGCGGGGGAGCGGCGGCTGCGGGCCTGCAAGCTGGCCGGGATGGAGACAGTGCCGGCGATCGTCTGCGACTACGGGGACGACCAGACCGCGGCGCTGGGGCTGCTGGAGAATATTCAGCGGCAGAATCTGAATCCCTTTGACCAGGCCCGGGGCATCCGGGAGGTGATCGACCGGTGGGGCTGCACCCAGGAGCAGGCGGCCAGGCGGCTGGGACTGGCCCAGCCCACCCTGAACAACAAGCTGCGGCTGTTGCAGCTGACCGAGGAGCAGCAGCAGTTTTGCCTGGCGTCGGGGCTGACCGAGCGGCATGCCCGGGCGGTGCTGCGTCTGGCGCCGGAGCGGCGGACGGCGGCGCTGGAACAGATCGCCCGGCAGGGAATGAACGCCCGGCAGACCGACGCCTACATCCAGTCGCTGCTGGACGCGGCCCAGAAACCCCGGCCCCGGGTGATGGTGCGGGATGTGCGGCTGTTTGTGAACACCATCAACCGGGCGGTGCGGCTGATGGTGGACGCGGGGGTGCCGGCCCACTGCCAGCGCACCGAGAACGAGGACTGCATCGAATACCGGGTGCGCATCCCGGTGGCGGCGGCCTGCCGCACCGCGGCGGGAAAAAAAGGAGAATAATTCCGGCCTTTCCAGACATATACTGGGGTATGGGAAAGGACGGGGATGGAGGATGCTGCTGTATCTGGGAATCGCGTTTTTGGGGGCGCTGGTCTATGCCTTTCTGCTGCACGCGGCGCTGCGAATCGCCCAGGCGGGGGAGGACGACCCGCCTGCCGATGGTACCCGGCAAACCTCCCGGTAACCCGGTTGTTGTATGTTCCACGTGGAACAATACGACCTTACTGCCCGCTGGAATGTTCCACGTGGAACACTCCGGCGGGACTTTTTTTGTTCCACGTGGAACATTGGCGGTTTTCTTTGCCCCGCAAGTGTGCTATAATAGGATTTGCCCGGAGATCTCCGGGAAATTCCCACAATTCGGAGGATACAGCGTTGGGCAAGGTAGTGGCGATCGCAAACCAAAAGGGCGGCGTGGGCAAGACCACCACCGCCGTCAATCTGGCCGCCTGCGTGGCCGAAGCGGGCAAAAAGGTGCTGCTGGTGGACATGGACCCCCAGGGCAACACCTCCAGCGGCTACGGCGTGGCCAAGCGCGGGGTAGAGAACAGCGTCTACGACCTGCTGATCGGGGAGGAGACCGCCGCCGCCTGCATCCAGCACACAAAATACGGGGTGGACCTGATCCCCTCCAACACCCAGTTGGCCGGCGCCAGCATCGAGCTGGTCAGCCTGCCCCGGCGGGAGAGCCGCCTGCGGGAGGGGCTGGCCCCGGTGATGGGGGACTACGATTTTGTCTTTATCGACTGCCCGCCCAGCCTGGACCTGCTCACCCTGAACGCCCTCTGCGCCTGCGACACGGTGCTGATCCCCATTCAGTGCGAGTTCTACGCCCTGGAGGGCTTGAGCGAGTTGATGGCCACCCTGAAAAACGTCCGGAAAAAGTACAACAGCTACCTGGATGTGGAGGGCGTGGTCTTTACCATGTACGCCGGGCGGCTGAATCTGACCCTCCAGGTGGTGGAGCAGGTGAAAAAATACTTCGGGAACAAGGTCTACAAGACCACCGTGCCCCGCAACGTGCGGCTTTCCGAGGCGCCCAGCTACGGCATGCCGGTGAACGAGTACGACCCCGGCTGCACCGGCACCGCCGCCTACCGGGAGATGGCGGCCGAATTTCTGAAGAACAACCGATGAAAGGGGAGAAGATATGCCCGCGAAACGAAAAAGCGGCCTTGGCCGCGGGCTGGACAGCCTGTTTGAGGACACCACCGGGCTGGTGACCAGCGATTCCGACCAGATCCAGACCCTGCCCCTGCGGGAGATCGAGCCCGACCGGGACCAGCCCCGCAAGGTGTTCGAGGAGAACGCCCTGGCCCAGCTGGCCGACAGCATCGCCCAGCACGGGATGCTGCAGCCCATCGCGGTGCGGTCCAACCCGGCGGGGGGCTACAAGATCATCGCCGGGGAACGGCGCTGGCGCGCCGCCCGGATGGCCGGCCTGACCGAGGTGCCGGTGGTGATCCGGGAGGTCACCGACCAGCAGGCCATGGAACTGGCCCTGATCGAGAACCTGCAGCGGGAGGACCTGGACCCGGTGGAGGAGGCCATGGGCTACCGGCAGCTGATGGACCGGTGCGGCCTGACCCAGGAAGAGGTGGCCAAAAAGCTGGCCAAAAGCCGCAGCGCCATCGCCAACAGTCTGCGGCTGCTGGCGCTGCCCGGCCCGGTGCTGGAGCTGCTGCGCCAGGACGCGCTGACCGCCGGTCACGCCAAGGCCATTCTGGGGCTGCCCGGCGAGGAACTGCAGTGCCAGGCGGCCAGCCAGGTGGTGGCCCAGCAGCTGAACGTGCGCCAGACCGAGGCCCTCTGCCGCCGTCTGGCCCGGCCGCCGGCGGAAAAGCCGCCCGTTCTGCGGCCCGCCCTGCCCACCGAGGTGGAGGTGAGCCTGCGGGAGGTGCTGGGCAACGAGGTCAAGGTGGACTACAAGGACGGAAAGGGCTCGCTGACCCTGCATTTTTATTCCGACGACCAGCTGCGGGCCTTTGCCAATCTGCTGGGACAGTACAACAAGGAACAGCCGAACGGCTGACAAACACAACAAAAGGGAGAGAAAACCATGCTGGATATTCGATTTGTCCGGGAGAATCCGGAACTGGTCAAGGAAAACATCCGAAAGAAGTTTCAGGACGCCAAGCTGCCGCTGGTGGACCAGGTCATCGCGCTGGATGCGGAGAACCGGGCCGCCATGACCGAGGCCAACACCCTGCGGGGCAACCGGAACACCCTGTCCAAGCAGATCGGCGCCCTGATGGCGCAGGGCAAAAAGGAGGAGGCCGAGGCCGTCAAGGCCCAGGTGGCCGCCCAGGCCGACCGGCTGAAGGAACTGGAGGCCCGGGAGGCGGAACTGGAGGAGCAGATCCGCACCATCATGCTCACCATCCCCAACATGATCGACCCCAGCGTGCCCATCGGCCCGGACGACAGCTGCAACGTGGAGGTGCAGCGGTTCGGGGAGGCCAAGGTGCCGGAGTTCCCGATCCCCTACCACACCGAGATCATGGAACGCTTTGACGGCATCGACCTGGACAGCGCCCGCCGGGTGGCCGGCAACGGGTTCTACTACCTGATGGGGGATATCGCCCGGCTGCACTCGGCGGTGCTCAGCTACGCCCGGGATTTCATGATCGACAAGGGCTTCACCTACATCATCCCGCCCTTCATGATGCACGGCGCGGTGGTGCAGGGGGTCATGAGCTTCCCCGAGATGGACGCCATGATGTACAAGATCGAGGGGGAGGACCTGTACCTGATCGGCACCAGCGAGCACACCATGATCGGCCGGTTTGTGGACCAGATCATCCCCGAGGCCAAGCTGCCCCAGACCCTGACCAGCTACAGCCCCTGTTTCCGCAAGGAGAAGGGCGCCCACGGCCTGGAGGAGCGGGGCGTCTACCGCATCCACCAGTTCGAAAAGCAGGAGATGATCGTGGTCTGCAAGCCCGAGGAGTCGATGGAGTGGTACGACAAGCTGTGGCACAACAGCGTGGAGCTGTTCCGCAGCATGGATATCCCGGTGCGGCAGCTGGAGTGCTGCTCCGGCGACCTGGCCGATCTGAAGGTCAAGAGCTGCGACATCGAGGCCTGGAGCCCCCGGCAGCAGAAGTATTTTGAGGTGTGCAGCTGCTCCAACCTGGGCGACGCCCAGGCCCGCCGCCTGAAGATCCGCATCAAGGGCGAGGATGGCCGCAACTACCTGCCCCACACCCTGAACAACACCTGCGTGGCCCCGCCCCGGATGCTGATCGCCTTTTTGGAGAACAACCTGCAGGCCGACGGCACCGTGCGCATCCCCGAGGTGCTGCGCCCCTATATGGGCGGCAAGGACAAGCTGGTGCCCAAGCACTGAACGGCTGCCAATTTTTACCAGTATGGCCGATCTGGGGTCAAAGACCCCAGACCCCCTTTCGCGGGCCGGATTTTTTCCGGCCCGCGGTTTTTTTGCGCAAAAGGGGGAATACTGGTCGGGTAAAGGGTGGGGCGAAGACCGAAAAAGGGCGGATATCCGGCAAAAAATCGGAAAAACCCCTTGACAAAGCGGGGGATTGTCCCGTATAATAATAAGGCGCTCTTGGCGCGGCAATTTGATATGTGGCGGTATAGCTCAGTTGGCTAGAGCATTCGGTTCATACCCGAAGTGTCACCGGTTCGAATCCAGTTACCGCTACC
>CALXIA010000056.1 GCA_944388245.1 uncultured Gemmiger sp.
AAGGCCGGCTGGGCCAGCGGCTCGCCCCCGGTAAGGGTGACCCCGCCGCCGTTTGCGATATAGGGCGCGCAGCGGCGCACCTTTTGCAGCACCTGCTCCACCGTGACCGTCTGGCCGCCGGAGAACTCCCAGGTGTCCGGGTTGTGGCAGTAGGCACAGCGCAGCGGGCAGCCCTGGAAAAACACCACGTACCGCAGGCCGGGGCCGTCCACCGCCCCCATCGACTGGAAGGAGTGGACCCGCCCGGTCAGTTCCCTGCCGGTCACAGGGCCTCGTGGAAGGTGCGCTGGATGACCTCCCGCTGCTGTTCCCGGCTGAGTTTGTGGAAGTCCACCGCGTAGCCGGAGACCCGGATGGTCAGGTTGGGGTACTTGTCCGGGTCGTTGTAGGCGTCCACCAGCTTTTGGCGGTCCATCACGTTCACGTTCAGATGATGGGCCCCCTGGGCGAAGTAGCCGTTCAGCAGCTGCACCAGATTGCCGTACCGGTCCGCGTCGGTGCGGCCCAGCGCGGCGGGCAGGATGGAGAAGGTGTTGGAGATGCCATCCTTGCAGTAGGCGTACCGGATCTTGGCCACCGAGTTCAGGCTGGCCAGCGCGCCGCTCTTCTCCCGGCCGTGCATGGGGTTGGCGCCGGGGGCGAAGGGCTCGCCCGCCTTGCGGCCGTCCGGGGTGGCGCCGGTCTTTTTGCCGTAGACCACATTGGAGGTGATGGTGAGCACCGACAGGGTGGGCTCGGCGTTCCGGTAGAGGGGATGCTTTTTCAGTTCCTCAAAGAAGAGGCGGGCCTGCTCGGCGGCCAGGGAGTCCACCCGGTCGTCGTCGTTGCCGTAGGCGGGGTACTCCCCTTCCACCGCAAAGTCGGTGATCAGGCCGGTCTCCTCGTCCCGGATGCAGCGCACCCGGGCGTATTTGATGGCGGACAGGGAATCCGCCAGTACGCTCAAGCCCGCGATGCCGAAGGCCATGTACCGGTGCACATCGGTGTCGTGCAGGGCCATCTGGAGCTTCTCGTAGGCGTATTTGTCGTGCATGTAGTGGATCACGTTCATGGTGTTGGCGTAGACCCCGGCCAGCCATTCCCGGTAGAAGTCCAGCCGGCGGCAGACGCCCTCGTAGTCCAGGTACTCGCCCTGCCAGGGGGTGGTGGCGGGGCCCACCTGCATGTTCTTCTTCTCGTCCTTGCCGCCGTTCAGGGCCATAAGCAGCATCTTGGGCAGGTTGGCCCGGGCGCCGAAGAACTGCATATCCTTGCCCAGCCGCATGGCGGACACGCAGCAGGCAATGGCGTAGTCGTCCCCATAGATGGGACGCATCAGGTCGTCGTTCTCGTACTGGATGGCGTCGGTCTGGCAGGAGACCCGGGCGCAGAACCGTTTGAAGCCCTCCGGCAGACCGGCCGCCCAGAGCACGGTCAGATTGGGTTCCGGCGCGCTGCCCAGATTGAACAGGGTATTCAGCACCCGGAAGGAGTTGCGGGTGACCAGGGTACGGCCGTCCTCCCCCATACCGCCCACCGACTCGGTGATCCACATGGGGTCGCCGCCGAACAGTTCGTTGTAGGCGGGGGTGCGCAGATGGCGGGCCATCCGCAGCTTAAGCACGAACTGGTCCATGAGTTCCTGAGCCCCGCTCTCATCCAGCAGACCCGCGTCCATGTCCCGCTGGAAATAGATGTCCAGGAAGGTGCTGACCCGGCCCAGGCTCATGGCGGCGCCGTTCTGCTCCTTGATGGCGCCCAGATATCCGAAGTAGGTCCACTGCACCGCCTGCCGGGCGTTCTCGGCGGGGGCGGAGATATCGCAGCTGTAGAGGGCAGCCATCTGCTTCAGCTTGTCCAGGAAGTCGATCTGTCGCCAGACCTCCTCCCGCAGACGGATGGTGTCGTCGTCCATATCCCGGCGGCCCAGTTCGGTAAGGTCCGCCTGCTTGGCCTCGATGAGTTTGTCCACCCCGTACAGGGCCACCCGGCGGTAGTCCCCGATGATGCGGCCGCGGCCGTAGGCGTCCGGCAGGCCGGTGATCAGGCCGCAGTGCCGGGCGGCCCGGGTCTCCTCGTTGTATACACGGAACACCCCGTCGTTGTGGGTGGTGCGGTAGCGGAACTCGGTCTCGATCTTGTCGGACAGTTTATACCCATAGGCTTCGCAGGCCTGACGGGCCATCCGGATGCCGCCGAAGGGGTTCACCCCGCGGCACAAGGGCGCGCCGGTCTGCAGGCCCACGATCAGTTCGTTGTCCTTGTCCAGATAACCAGGCCCATAGCTGAGCAGGCTGGACACATTCTCGGTGTCCACGTCCAGCACCCCGCCCTTGGCCCGCTCTTCTTTGAGCAGGGCGTTCAGCTTTTCCACCAGCCCGCTGGTACGGGCGGTAGGCCAGGCCAGAAAGCTCTCATCCCCTTCGTAGGGGGTATAGTTGCGCTGGATGAAGTCCCGCACATTGATCTCGTTCTGCCAATCGCCGGCCTTGAATCCATTCCACTGCTGCATGGTTTCTTCTCCCTTCCCCTGCCAAAGGCAGGCTTCCCGCATCGCGGCGATGCCCCGGAGAAAACAAAAAGGGCAGCATCGCACAGCGATGTTGCCCAGACGGTCGGCGTTGTATGGGGGCGGCCTGTTCCCTTGTGGTAGACCCACTGATCCGTCAGTCACAGGCGCCTGCCCCCTATATGTTGTGGCGGGCGCGGATGCGCACCGGTGGGGGCACATCTTATAGTAGCGCAAACCCTAACACTTGTCAAGCGGCATCCTGCACGAACTGAATCTTGTCGCGGCAGCCGGACACGGGCAAAACGCGCAAAAAGCCCGCGGACCTTTCGGCCCGCGGGCAGATTTATGCCAAGATTCGATTACTGGTTCGCCTGAGAAGCAGCCACGGCGCAGGCCACGGTCATACCGACCATGGGGTTGTTGCCGGCGCCGATCAGGCCCATCATCTCCACGTGCGCGGGCACGCTGGAGGAGCCGGCGAACTGAGCGTCGCCGTGCATACGGCCCATGCTGTCGGTCAGGCCATAGCTGGCGGGGCCGGCGGCCACGTTGTCCGGATGCAGGGTACGGCCGGTGCCGCCGCCGGAAGCCACGGAGAAGTACTTCTTGCCGTTCTCAATGGCCCACTTCTTGTAGGTGCCGGCAACCAGGTGCTGGAACCGGGTGGGGTTGGTGGAGTTGCCGGTGATGGAAACCTCCACGGCCTCCTTCTTCATGATGGCCACACCTTCCAGCACGTCGTTGGCGCCGTAGCACTTCACAGCGGCGCGCTCGCCGTCGGAGAAGGCCTTCTCGCGCACGACCTTCAGCTCGCCGGTCTTGAAGTCGTAGTCGGTCTCCACGTAGGTGAAGCCGTTGATACGGCTGATGATGTAGGCGGCGTCCTTGCCCAGGCCGTTCAGGATAACGCGCAGCGGGGTCTTGCGGGCCTTGTTGGCGGTGCGGGCGATGCCGATGGCGCCCTCGGCGGCGGCGAAGGACTCGTGGCCGGCCAGGAAGGCAAAGCACTTGGTGTCATCGCTCAGCAGCATGGCGCCCAGGTTACCGTGGCCCAGGCCCACCTTGCGCTGCTCGGCCACAGAGCCGGGGATGGTGAAGGCCTCCAGGCCCTCGCCAATGGCGGCGGCGCACTCAGCGGCGCTCTTCAGGCCGCGCTTCACGGCGATGGCGGTGCCCAGGGTGTAGGCCCACACGGCGTTCTCAAAGCAGATGGGCTGCACGCCCTTGACGATCGCTTCGCAGTCGATGCCCTTGGCGAGGAGCATATCGCGGCAGGCGTCCAGGGATTCCAGGCCGTTGGCCGCGAGGCAAGCCTCGATCTTGGGCATACGGCGCTCCATAGATTCAAAAGTAGCCATTACAGTACTCCTCCTCTCTTATTCTTCGCGCGGGTCGATGTACTTGGCAGCGCCCTCGTACCGGCCGTAGGTCCCGATGTTCTTCTCGAACGCGGTCTTGGGATCCTCGCCGTGACGAATGGCCTCCAGCATCTTGCCCAGACGCACGAACTGGTAGCCGATGACCTCGTTGTTCTCATCCAGAGCGGTCTTGAGGATGTAGCCCTCGGTCAGTTCCAGATAGCGAACGCCCTTGGCCTTGGTGGAGAAGATGGTACCGGTCATGCTGCGCAGGCCCTTGCCCAGGTCTTCCAGGCCGGCGCCGATGGGCAGGCCGTCCTCACTGAAAGCGGTCTGGCTGCGGCCGTAGACGATCTGCAAAAACAGCTCGCGCATGGCCACGTTGATGGCGTCGCACACCAGGTCGGTGTTCAGGGCTTCCAGAATGGTCTTACCGGGCAGGATCTCGCCGGCCATGGCGGCGGAATGGGTCATACCGGAGCAGCCGATGGTCTCCACCAGGGCCTCTTCGATGATGCCATTCTTCACGTTCAAGGTCAGCTTGCAGGTGCCCTGCTGGGGGGCGCACCAGCCCACGCCGTGGGTCAGACCGGAAATGTCCTTGATCTCATAGGCTTTGACCCAGTTGCCCTCCTCCGGGATCGGGGCGGGACCGTGGTGCGGGCCTTTGGTCAGAGGACACATACGCTCTACTTCATGAGAATAGGTCATAATAGTACTCTCCTTTTCTGCTGAAAAATGATTGGCACTGCTCATACTATTATACGGTGGACAGGCTGTTTTTTCAAGCGTTTGTCCGCCCGAAGGAAGGAAAAATCGTCAGTTTTTTCGCAAAGATTTTCCGGCCGGCGATTTTCCGCCGTTCTGGGTGGGCCGCAGCGCCAGCAGGCAGGCAAATCCCGCCGCCGCGGCCGCCGTGGCCACCCAGTGACGGGCCAGCTGCCAGCCCAGCGCCCGGGCTGCCAGCGGAAACGCCAGACCGCCCACGCTCATGCCCAGGGCCAGGAAGCCGTAGTTTACGCCGGCGTGCGGCATCCCAAACAGGTCGGTGCCCAGGGCGGGCAGCAGCGCGGCCTGCCCGGAATAGCAGAAGGTAAGCGCGGTGTATCCGGCCACAAACCAGCCGCCCCGGGCAAAGGCAAAGCCCACCGACAGGCCGGCCAGGGCGGCGAACAAGCCCAGATAGGTGCGGCGGCGGCCGGCTTTATCGCTGAGCAGGGGCATGAGCAGCCGCCCGGCGGCGCTGCCCACGCTGCCCACCGCCACCGGCAGCACCGCCCAGGCGTCGGACAGGCCCCGCTCCCGGCCCAGTTCCAGCAGGATGGGGCTGAACAGCAGTACCGTGGGGGACGCCAACGCCACCACCGCCACACAGAGCCAGTACTGGCGGGTGCGCAGCATCCGGGCAGGGGTGTAATCCGGCCCGGAGGCGGGCGACGCCGCGGGCTGCGGCTGGCTCTGCGGCGGGTTTTTGAGCAGCGCCGCCCCGCCGCCGCACACCAGCGCCAGCAGACCGGCCAGCACCCACAGGCAGACCCGGATGCCCCAGCGGTCGGTCAGGGTATTCACCAGCAGGGAGAGCACCACGCCGCTGGCTCCGGCCGCGCCGCCGATCACGCCGGTGGCAAGGCCCTTCCGGTCCGCGTACCATTTCTGGGCGCAGCTCATGACCGCCGGGTACAAAAAGGCACAGCCCATTCCCACCGGCACACTGAAGGCCAGCGCGAACAGCGCCGTGCTGCCCGCCGGCACAGCGGCCCCGGCGGCAAATCCCCCCGCCAGCAGCGCGGCCCCGGCCAGCCCGGCCGGGCGGGGGCCGAACCGGTCCTGCAGAAAGCCGCCCAGCACACAGCCCAGCCCGAAAGCCCCGATGATCAGGCTGAACACCCATTCAGCCCCCACCTCATTCAACCCGTACTCGGCGGCCACCGGCTCATGAAAGACGCCCCAGGCCGCCGGTATCCCGGTCAGTGCCTGGATCGCCGCGCCGGCGGCCAGAATGAACACACCTCTCCCGGACCGTTTCATCCCATTCCCCACCTTCTCCGGCGGCTCTTCCGCCGATGTTGTTTCTGGAGAAGTATGGGCGGGAACCGGCGCCGGTATACCCCACTTTCTTATTCCGCGGCCCGGCCCAGCAGCAGGGTTTCCAGTTGGTTCACGGTGTCCAGGTACCAGTCGGCCCGGGCTTTCAGATCCCGGGCGGCAGCCTCACAGAGCACGCCCCAGCCGGCGGCGGCAAAGGGCACGCCGCAGGCGTGGGCCATCTCCCAGCCGGGTTTCAGATCGTCCACCATCAGCAGCTGGTCAGGGTCCAGCCGCCAGCGGGCCATGATCTGTTGCAGCGGCCAGGGGGCAGGCTTGCGGCGGCCGGGGCCCTGTTCCCAGCCGAACACCAGTTCCGGCGCGGGAGCGCCGGCGGCGGCGTAGTCTTTGCGGATGGTGTCCTCGCTGGAATGAGAGACCACGCAGATATGCCCGCCCGCGGCGGCGTACCGGGTCAGCAGCGGGACCATGCCCGGCCAGAAGGGCGCGCGCGCCCGGGCCACCGCCGCCCGCCAGTTCTGCTCCTGCACCCGCATCTCCTCCGGCGTGAAAGCCAGCACACGGCTGCACAAAGGCTCAAATCCCGGATCGTAGCACAGTTCGGCAAACCGCTGCAAACTCAGATGAACGCCCGGGCGCAGCTGTTCCAGGGTGGCGGAAAAAGAGGGATAATGGATGGTGGGGGTGCTTTGCACGGCGGTATCGTCGTGGTCCAGCACCAGGCAGGGAAATCGCAGCATACACACCTCGCTGTATCACAAAAAGCCCCCGGTCCAGAGGCCGGGGGCAAAACATCAATCCAGGAAATCTTTCAGTCGCTTGCTGCGGCTGGGATGGCGCAGTTTGCGCAGGGCTTTGGCCTCGATCTGCCGGATGCGTTCCCGGGTCACGTTGAACTCCTTGCCCACTTCCTCCAGGGTACGGGGACGGCCGTCCTCCAGGCCGAAACGCAGCCGCAGCACCTTTTCCTCCCGGGGGGTCAGGCTGCTGAGCACGCTGGCCAGCTGCTCCTTGAGCAGGGTGTGGCTGGCGGCCTCGGCAGGCACCGGGGCGTCCTCGTCGGGGATGAAGTCGCCCAGATGGCTGTCCTCCTCCTCACCGATGGGGGTCTCCAGGCTCACCGGCTCCTGGGCCACCCGCATGATCTCACGCACCTTCTCCACCGGCATGTCCAGCGCTTCGCTGATCTCGTCGGCGGTGGGCTCGTGACCGTTCTGGTGCAGCAGCTGGCTGGACACCTTCTTGACCTTGTTGATGGTCTCTACCATGTGCACCGGGATCCGAATGGTGCGGGCCTGGTCCGCGATGGCGCGGGTGATGGCCTGCCGGATCCACCAGGTCGCGTA
>CALXIA010000057.1 GCA_944388245.1 uncultured Gemmiger sp.
TTGAACGCTGCATTTCTCTACATATCTCTATGCAGCTCTATGGTCGAAATGGACTTGACCATCAAGGGCGGCATGTACTAAGCTGATCCCCCAATCCGGACTATTACGCATAAAGGCCGCCGCCTGCGAATGCAGGCGGCGGCCTTTTCTTATATGTTGTTTACGGTGTGTTTTCTGCGTCCTTCGCGGCGTAGTAGGCTTTAGCCTGTTCGTCCGCCTGCCGGACCCGTTCCACCAGCCCTTCCGCCACAATGTCGGTGTAGGCAAAGTAGCGCAGATGCAGTTCAGGGCCGTCAGCGGGATAACTGCCGTCCGGATTCTGGGGCTTTCGCAGCACAAAATCAACGCAGTAAAAGGGAATGTTCGCCTCATCAAACTGCCGGCGGGTCTCCAGCAGGATCTGGGCCGCCGCCTCGGCGCTGACCTCTTCCTGCCGCACATACAGAATCAGCCATCCGCTCTCGGCCCCCAGCGCGCGGATATCGTAGTCCTTGTCCAGTTCCAGCTGGCCGACCCACAGGCCCGGCGGAGAGGGTTCGCCGTATTCCTGCTCCATCCACAGGCGCCCGTAGGTCACATCCCCGCCGTAGGGGTAATCCGGGCTGGAAAAGATCGTATCGGCCAGAGCCCGGTATTCCGTCTCCAGCCGTTCCCAGGTGTTCCAGCGGCTCTCCACGGCGGTGTGGTAGCTGTCCCGCCACAATCGCCCGGTCATGGACAGGCTCAGGGTAAAGTGGGTGTCGATGCTGGAGGGGGAGACAACCTGTACATTGTACCCGGCGGACTTGAAGCTGTAGTCCACCGATTCGATCCGGTAGTCGGTGCCTGGGTATACTTCCGTCAGATACGCCTCGGCAGTGCGCCGGGCCAGCCAGCCGGATACCGGGTTGCCCAGCAAAGCGTTGGCGAACCAAGCCAGGCCCGTCAGCAGGCCAAGCGCCAACACCAGCGCCCCAATTTTCAGCACACGTCGTTTCATGGTCAGCCCTCCTTTTTCAAGGCAAAATGCAGCAGGCCCGCGATCAAAACCCCTACCAGCGCAAACAAGCAGTAGATCATTGCCCAGACCGGCAGGGCGGCCACATCGACCGGTTCCACACCCCGCAGCAACTTCAGTGCCGCGCTGGCCGCGCAGAGCGCCAGCATCAAAAGCGGCATCCGGTACAGTGCTTTCCAGCGATAGACCAGGTAACCCACGGCCCCCAGCGTGGGCATCAGCACACTGTTATAAAACAGATCGATACTGCTGGTCAATTCCAGGCCGAACAGGATTCCCGCCAGCAGCACGATCAGCAAAAAGCCGCGCAGCTTTTGCCGGGTGTGACGCAGCAGTTTTTGCCCGTCCGGCGGCGGGGGAGGGCCGCCTTCAGCCAGCGCCCGGCAGGCGGGGCAGCAGCCGAGATGCGCCTCTACCGCCGCCTGGCTGTCCTGGCTGGCGATGCCGTCCTGTACCAGGGGCAGCAGATCCTGGCAGATCTGGCAGCTGATCTCATGTGCCATGGTATCCCTCCTTTTGCAGAACCTGACGGATGCGGGTCTTGGCCCGGAAATCGATCACCCGTGCCGAGGATTCCGATATGCCGCAGATCTGGCCGATCTCATAGAAAGAGTATCCCTCCAGCCGCAGAACCACGACCTTGCGGGTGCGGGGCGGTTCCTGCTGCAGCAGGGCGCGCACCCGTGCCAGAAGATCGGTGTAGTGGGCCAGGCTCTCCGGCCCTTCCCGCTTGTCGGGCAGGAAGTCCAGCAGGGTTTCACACTGGGGCTGCCGCTTTTTTCGGCGCAGCCAGGCCAGCCAGCGATACCGCGCGATGGAGAACAGCCAGGTTTTGCAGTCGGCCTCGCCGCGAAAGCCCCCCAAAGATTTGACCGCCTCTAAAAATACCTCGCTGGTCAGGTCCTCCGCCAGGGTGGCGTCCCGGCACAGGCTGTACAGATAGGCATACACATCCTTGTGAAAGGCGGCGAACAACGTGTCCAATACCGGCTCCATGACGCCCCTCCTTTCACAGGATATGTGTGCGGCGTCGGCGGTTTTGTTACAGATTTCGTAGAAAATCAGGGAATTCGCTCGGGAAAGCGGGCCAGAACGCTGTGCAGCCCATCCCGATCCCGCACCCGGATGTGCCGGTACCCGCACTCCACCCAGCCATTCGACTGAAATTCGCCCAGTACCCGCGTCACCGTCACCCGGGACAGCCCCACCACCAGCGCCAGGTCTTCGTGGGTGTAGGGGAGAGCGCCGTCCACAACGCCCTTATCCGGGTTGTCGGTGGCGGTCTGCTCCAGCAAAAAGGCGGCCAGCCGTTCCCGCCGGTCATAGAGATAGGCCCGCTTGACCAGCCGGGACAGATAATCGCAGGTGTCGGACATCATCTGCAACACGGCCCGGGTCAGTTCCCAGGACCCGGCCATAGCGGGCCCTAGATCGGACAGGCGGCAGGCGGCCAGTTCCGTTTCGGTCACGGCGGAAACGGTAGTGGGGCGGCGTGCGTTCTGCACAAAGGATGACTCCCCAAAAATGCGTCCTCTCTCCACGATCTCCAGGGTCACTTCCTCACCGCTTTCGGTGCTCAAATAAACGCGCACGCGGCCTTTGCAGACCAGGTACAGGGTATCGGCCGAATCCTGCTGCATGTAGATCAACTCACCGGGCCGATAACGCAGCAGTTGCCCGGCGTTTTGAAATATGCGAAACTGTTCTTCGGAGATGCGCATGGCCACCCTCCTTTTCTGATTGAATTGTAGCATGTATTACAATTTGCCGCAAGCGAATGTGCTATAGTGGCCTTTGTGTGAGAAAAGGAGAGGGGAAGAGTATGAAGAACGCTATGGTACGCCTGCTGTCCATATTGGTGGGGAATCTGCTGATCGCCTTTGCCGTCAGTACTCTGATGCTGGATCATGCGATCGTGGTGGGAGGCGTCAGCGGCCTTGGCGTCGTGGCGCAAAGCTACCTGGGCATCCCGGTCAGCCTGGGGGTGGCGCTGGCGAACGGAAGCCTGTTTGTGGCCGGCTGGCTGGTGCTGGGGCGCGCATTTGCGCTGACGACCCTGGGTTCCACCCTGGTGTTTCCGTTGTTT
Source organism: uncultured Gemmiger sp. (assembly GCA_944388245.1). Lineage (GTDB taxonomy): Bacteria > Bacillota > Clostridia > Oscillospirales > Ruminococcaceae > Gemmiger_A. Next base: position 3,084 of record CALXIA010000057.1, read on the forward strand.
TTGCGGTTGTTTGAGCGCCTGGACGGTCTGCAAGGCTGGATGCCGGATTCCTTGGCGGCGGGGGTGATCGCCGGGTGCCTGATCGGCCTGGGCATCGGCCTGGTGATCCGGGTCGGGGCTTCTACCGGTGGCGTGGACATTCTGGCTCTGATCCTGAACAAAAAATACCGCATCCCGGTGCACATTTCCCTGTATGCCATTGATCTGACGGTGCTTTTGTTGCAGATCCCGCTGCGGGACGTGCTGCAGATCTTTTATGGGTTGGTCGCCACGGCGCTCAGTTCCATGGTGTTGAACAAAACCCTGACGGCGGGCTCCAGCCTGAGCCAGATCCTGGTGGTCAGCGACCGGTATGAGGCGATTCGGGACGCGGTGCTGCATCAGCTGGACGCCGGCGTTACCCTGCTGGCCAGCGAGAAAGGGTATACCGGCCAGCGTTCCCGCATCCTGCTGACGGTGGTGCCCTATCGCAAGCTGCCGGCGCTGCGCGCCTGCATCAATGGGATCGACCCTATGGCGTTTGTGATCGTGTCCCATGTGGACGAGGTTGGCGGGCAGGGATTCAGCCTGGCTCGCCTGTAAAGCAAAGGAAAATGGGCAAGGCCCCGGTTGGTTATCCACCGGGGCCTTGCCCATACAGGAAACGATCAGTGGGCACGTGTTCTCTGCTTCAGAACCAGCAACACCAGGGTGAGCAGTACGGGAAACGCCGTGGCAGCCAGCAGGCCGAATTTTAGATTGCCGCCGGCGAGTTCCGAAAGGCTGCCTACCATGGTGGGGCTTACCATAGCCCCCATGTCCCCGGCCAGGGCCAGAAAGGCAAACATGGCGGTGCCGCCTTTGGGGCATTTTTGCGAAGAGATGCTGATGGAACCCGGCCACATGATGCCGACCGCAAAACCGCAAAGCGCACAGCCGGCGAGCCCCAGGATTGGGGATGCGGACAACGAGGCAAGCAGATAGCAGGCAGCGCACAGAGCGCCGCAAAAGGCCATGACCTTGGTCAAATCCAGCTTCTCACCGAATTTGCCATACAATAGGCGGGAGAGACCCATCAGCAGGGCGAACAGGCCGGGGCCCGCCAGATCTCCGATCGCCTTGGAAACGCCGAGTGCGGACTCGGTAAAGGCCGACGCCCATTGCGCCATCGACGCTTCCGAGGCGCCGGAGCAAACCATGAGCAGAATGATCAGCCAAAACAGGGGCATTTTGAGCAGCTGACCGATCCTCATACCTTCACCCTCTTCCACCAGCCGTTCAATCGGGCAGCGAATGAAATTCCAGGTGTTATAGAGTGGCACCAGCGCCCAGACAAGGGTCAGGATCTTCCAGCTTTCCATGCCAAAAACGGCAAAAAAGAGGGTGGAACCCAGAATGACCCCCAGCGCACCCCAACAGTAGAAGGAGTGCAGAAGGCTCATTACGCTCTCCTTGTGGTCAAAGGGGCAGGCTTCCACGATCGGGCTTACCAGAACCTCGACCAGGCCGCTGCCGACGGCGTACAGTACCACCGAGAACAAAATGCCCAGGAAAGGGCTGGGCAGAAGGTCCGGCAGTACCGCCAGAAACGCCAGCCCGGCCGCGGACAGGATCTGGGACGCTACTACGCAGTTGCGGTAGCCGATGGCGTCGGCAAATTTGGTGGCGGCCAGATCGATAAGCAGCTGGACCAGATAGAATACCAGCGGGATCATGGCGATCTTCTCCAGGGTGATCCCATACCGGCTTTTGAATGTCAAAAACAAGAGCGGGGCAAAGTTTGCGGAGATGGCCTGCGTGACAAATCCAAGATAGCAGGCAATCAGAGTTTTGTTGTAGTTCTTCTGCTGTGTCATGCTGTTCTCCTTCAAGAAAAATCAAAGATGCCGGGTTGTATTATACCATCCCGGAAAGGAAGAACAAAGGCATAGAAACACCAAAAACAAGCACTATTTACCCGGGTTTCTATCCCGGCTGGGTGCGTACCCGTAGGTCTCCCTGAATTTCCGGCTGAAATAGTTTGCCGAATTGAATCCGCAGGCGGCGCTGATTTCCTGCAAGGTAAGCGTTTTGCTGCGAAGCAATCGGCGTGCGACCTGCAGCCTGTATCGGATCAACGCGTCCACCGGCGAGCAGCCCATATAGGCGCTGAAACAGCGCCCGGCCTCACTGCGGCTGATATGAGCCGCGTTCGCGATATCCTGGAGGGTAATGGGTTCTGCGTAGTGCGCATAGAGATAGGCCAGCATCTTCTGCAGGCGTATTTGACTCTTGATCTGTATGCGGGTGGCTTCAGATTTGGGAAGGTGGTCCAGACGGCGGAAGATATACTCCAGAATACGGCTTAATTGGCGTTGTACTGCCATTTCGTAGCAGGGGGCTTGTTCGCGCAGGCAACGGCAGGTATCCCGGATCAACCGGTGAATCTCGGCGTGAGATGGGTCATCATGCCAGAATACAACAAAAGGCAGCGCGTTGCACTGGGCAACGGGTTGAATGTATTTTTGGTAAATGGTGCTGTTTTCCGGCGCGATGGCCGCACCGGAAAACAGCACGATGGGCGCCGGATCAGGGCAGTCGCCGGCCAGCTGTCGGAGGCTGTGCAATACGTTCCCGTTCACAAACAGGCTGTCGCCAGCCTCCAGCCGGACGGGCTGCTGACCTACCTGATATTCCAGAACCCCGGTCACAGCCGTTGCGATTTCAAAGTCAGGATGCCAATGCATCGGCCCGGTCCGGTTGGGCAATTCCGCCAGTTCGTTCTGGTAATAGGTGACGGAAAAATCGGTGGCTTTGTGGGGGACCTGTTCCCGCAGCTGATGGTCAAGCAGTATAGGCATAGCGCATGGCTCCCAGTCTCCTGAAAAATAACGGGTACTCTTTTGCGTGAGTACCCGTGCGGAAAATCTCTTTTTAGGTTAAGATAGCGTGCCAGTGGCAGACAGGGGCCGATCTGGCGTGTTTACCGGGTATGGCTTTTCTGCACCAAACGAACAACCGTCTCATCTTGTGTATCGTTGTCCAAACTTATTTCCATATCTTCCTCTATGATCGGCAGCTTGAATTTGATGGATTTCAGCCATTGTCCGTTGGGCTTCCGTTCCTCAAAGATATGGATTTCGGAGATCAGCGACTCCATAAGCTGTCGGCGTTCCTGTTCATCCATCACGGCGTACAGCTTGTCAAAGTAAATCAATACTTTGTAGATATTATCGGCAGTCAGCTTTTCCGCTTCGATTGCCGTTTTCTTTGCTCTGGCTTCGATCAGCAGAGATTCCGTATCCTCGATCTTATCATACATCTTGTAAAGGCGATCATCAAGGTCTGCCTTGCGCTTGATGTAGTGCTTATCATCGGGATCAAGGGTGTCAATTTCTTCTATCAACCGGGACTTGATGGAATAGCTCTGGCGAAGCTGCTTTTCGTAGTTGGCGATCTCCTGCTCGATAGCGGAGGTATCCACCTTCATGCTGATTTTCTGCTGCATCAAGGCGGCGAACTTCGGATTGCTCACCAGCTTGGTGATAACCTCTGCCACAGCCGTTTCCAATAGTTCTTCGTGGATTTGCTTCTTATAATCGCATTTATGCCCACGGGTCATAGTGCGATGCTTGCAGCCGTAATAGTAGAAATCCTTGTATTTCGTACCGTCTGCTTTGTGCTTGACACTTTTGTTGCCGTACATTCCTGCGCCGCAGATCGGACATTTGAGCAAGCCCGTCAGCAGATGAACCTTGTTATCTTTGCCATGGTTGACCTTTTCGTACTTCTTTGCCTGGGCAACCAATTTCACCTGTGCGTCATGCCAGAGTTCTTCGGAAAC
>CALXIA010000058.1 GCA_944388245.1 uncultured Gemmiger sp.
CGGTGAGGGCAGGGTCGCCCAGATCGGCGCTGCGGGCACCCAGCCAGGCCAGGGTACGGCGCAGTTCGACGTACCAGCCCTGACGCAGCATCTCTTTGGCGCTGGTGGCCGCGGCCACCTCTTCGTAGCCAAATCCCCACCAGAACACCGCCTCCCGGCTCTCTCCCGGCGCCAGGGTCGCTTCGCTTGTCAGGCGCCAGCGGATCGATTCCCCATCCCGGGAAAACTCCGCGGCGCAATCGGTATCGCAGATCGGCGCGAACGCGAACAAGGGGACCCCGCAGCGAAGGTCAAAGATCGGGCCGTTGTTCCAGCCGCTAGTATAGACGTGGCGGCTGCCCTCGATCTTCTTTTCCTCATTGACGCAATGCCAGGCCGAATCCCAGCAGCCTGCCAGCCCGAACCGCACGGCGCAGGGGGCCGCTCCCGGATTGTGCAGCGCCAGGCGATAGCCGAATCCCCGCTCTCCCGTGGGGGCCAAAAGGGTACCCTCCACCGTCAGAGGCCCGGCGGTGCAGCGGAACCGGGGTACCCACCAGCCCAGCCGCTCCCATTGCAGCTTTTCCAGGGTGGCGGCATGGCCGTCCGCTTCCACAAACGGCGCCATGAGGGGCTCCTCTTTGCCCCGCAGATCGATCAGCCCTTTGCAACCCATATACAAAAAGGTCACATCCTCCACCGCGCCGTTTGCCTGGTTCACCCGGGGCAGAGAGATCGTTTCATTGCCGGTCGGCAGATACAATTCCACCGCAAACACCTCCGCGCATCAAATTAAACGCTTAAATTATTTTTATGAGAAAAGTGTAGCATATCAAGGCAATTTGTCAAGATATTTTATAAAAAACGAGAAATTCCTATTGACTTTTCCCAAGTCTCCCAGTATGATTAAGGCAGAGCAATGGTTAATCGTTTAATCAAATGCAACAAGGGGGAAGGAAGATGCGGGCGACCTTGAAGGATGTGGCACAGCTGGCGGGGGTCTCCGCAGCCACAGTTTCCTATGTACTGAACGGCAAGCGCTCCATCTCGGAAGAAACCCGCCACCGGGTGCTGGAAGCGGTGCGTCAGCTGGACTATGTGCCGGATCTGAACGCCCGGGGCTTGAGCATGCGGGACTCCAAGCTGATCGGGGTGGTGGTGCCCCAGACCGAACCGGGCGACCGGCTGATGTTCCAAAACAGCTTTTACAGCGAGGTGCTGGGGAGCATCGAATACTATGCTCGCCAGCAGGGATATCATATCCTGATCTCGGCCACCGACGCCAACGAGAGTTACCTGACCCTGGCCAAGAAGCGGAATCTGGACGGCATCATTGTGATCGGGATGTACCCCAGCGAATTCTACCAGCAGATGAAGAAGTCCCAGATCCCGATTGTGCTGATCGACAGCTACTGCAACGACTACTACTACCACAACATCCGGATCGACGACGCCTACGGCAGCTATCTGGCTACCCAGTATCTGCTGCAGTGCGGCCACCGGGATCTGGCCTTCTTTGTGGGGCGCGTCCAGGAGAACGGCGTGATGAAAAAACGGCTGACCGGTTTCCAGCAGGCACTGGCGGAATTCGGAGCGCCCTTCCGGGAGGAATCCGTCTTTGAGGGGCAGATCGACTACGCCAGCGGCGTGGAGCTGGCCGGGCGGCTGCTGGCGAGCAAACTGCCGGTCACCGCCGTGGTGGCGGCGGCGGACATTCTGGCCATCGGGGCCATGAAAGGGTTGTACGAGGCCGGGCGCCGGGTGCCGGACGACATCTCCATCGTGGGATTCGACGATCTGGAGATCTCCCAGTATCTGACCCCGGGGCTGACCACCGTGCGCCAGCAGATCTCCCTCAAAGGACAGAAGGCGGTGGAGCTTTTGCTCAAGCACATCGCCCAGCCCGATCTGACCAAGCAGGAGGAGATCCTGCCTTTGCAGCTGATCGAGCGGGGGTCGGTGCGCCGGCTGGGCTGACCGGCCGCAGACAGGGTTTGCCGCCGGGGCCGTCCCGGCGAAAAATAAAAATGGTCTGCACGGGTCCCGTCAAAAACACGTGCAAACCATCGCAGACAAGAAACCGTGAAAGGCTCTTTCCGCTTCTTTTATTCTACGCGAAAAGGGCCGAAAAAGCAACCAAGGCAAGGAGGAGAAACGATGAAAAAACAGAAAAAGCTTTTCGCGCTGACAGCCGGTCTGCTCACGACCGCGCTGGCTTTCTCGGCCTGTGGCTCGCCCCAGAGCGCGTCCGGCGGTTCGTCCGCCGCCCCGGTCTCCGGCGGCAGTGAAGCCGCCGCGGAACCGGTGACCATTACCTACTGCAACTTCAACTCGTCCGGCGGCAACGAGGAGACCCTGCAGAAGATGTACGAGGCGTTCCACGAGGAGTACCCGAACATCACGGTGGAGATCGAGACCATCGGCTTTGACGACTACTTCACCCAGATGCAGACCCGGGTGGCCGGCGGCACCGCTCCCGACTGCTACGAGTTGAACATCGAGAACTTTTCCGCCTACGCCAACAAGGGGGTGCTGGCCGAGATCACCGGTGTGGACCTGAGCCGCATCGACGAGACCGCGCTGAACGCATTCAACGTGGGCGGCAAACAGTACGGCCTGCCGGGCAACTTCTCCAATGTGGTGCTGATCTACAACAAGGACCTGTTTGACCAGGCCGGGCTGGATTACCCCACCGCCGACTGGACCCAGGACGATGTGCAGGCCGCCGCCGAGGCCATCCGGGCGCTGGGCGACGACATCTTTGGCATCTACCAGCCGGTCACCTACAACGAGTTCTACAAGGTGGCGGCCCAGTATGGCGGCAGCCTGCTCAATGAGGACGGCAGCGCTTTTACCATCAACTCCGCGGCCAACGTAAAAGCGGCTCAGATGATGGTGGACCGGGTGCTGGTGAGCAACGTGCAGCCCACCGAGGTACAGATGGGCGGCATGGGCGACTGGGACCTGTTCATGAGCGGACGGCTGGGCATGATCCCCACCGGCATCTGGGCGTTCGGCAGCTTTGCCGAGGGCTGTGACTTTGCCTGGGACATCGCCGTGGAACCGGGCGCCGATCAGAAAGCCACCGCCTTCTTCTCCAACGCCTGCGTGATCAACGCCGACAGCCCCAACAAGGAAGCTGCCGCCACCTGGATCACCTGGCTGTGCTCCAGCGACGCGGCCGCGCAGCTGCGCATCGAAGCGGGCTGGGACCTGCCCGCCATCAACGACGAGGCCGCCCTGGCCCCCTATCTGGAGCAGACCCCGCCGGACAACCGGCAGGCCGTGTTTGATTCCCTGGACTACCTGGTACTGCCCCCCACCATTGAGGACTACGCCCTCATGAGCGACATCATCGGGCAGAAGCTGGCCGCGGCCGCCGCCGGGTCCATGACCGTACAGCAGGCGCTGGACGAGGCCCAAGGCGAATGTGAAGCGCAGATCACCCTGCAATAAGACCGATCCGGGCGGGAGGGACGCTGGCGCCCTCCCGCCCCTACTGTATCACGCCAAAGGAGGTCCTGGAAATGTCTGACCCGCGCAAACCGCGTCCCGGGCGGCTGGTACAGGGCGGGCTGCGCACGGCGCTGCCCTTTCTGCTGCCCAGCATGGCCGGCATGCTGGTGTTTTCCCTGCTGCCGCTGCTCATTTCCGCCTGTATCAGTCTGACCGACTGGAACGGTCTGGACCAGCTGCTGGCCCCCGGAATGTTCGCGGAGCATTTCGTCGGGCTGGGCAATTTCCAGGCCATTGTGTCCGGCAAGGAATTCTGGCAGGTATTGGGCAACACCTGCCGCTACATCGTTTTGTACATTCCCTGTATGCTGGCCGCGTCGCTGGCGGTGGCCTGTCTGCTCAGCCAGACCCGCCGCGGGGTGACCGCCTTTCGGGTGATCTACTACATCCCGGTGCTCACATCCTGGGTGGCGGCGTCCCTGATCTGGAAATCGGTGCTCTCCCCCCAGTACGGCGCGCTGAACAACCTGCTGGCGCTGGTGGGCATCCAGGGCCCCGGCTGGCTGCTGGACGAAGCCTGGGCCATGCCCGCCATCGTGCTGGTGTCGGTGTGGAAGGACATGGGCTTTTTCGGGCTGATCCTGCTCTCCGGCATGATCGGCATTGACAAGGGCTACTGCGAGGCCGCCTCCCTGGACGGGGCGGGCCCCTGGGCCCGGTTCTGGCGCATTACCCTGCCGCTCATGACCCCGGCCATCTTTTATGTGCTGATCGTGAGCTTGATCAACGCGTTCCAGCTGTTCCCCCAGATCATGATCATGACCGACGGCGGCCCCAACGGCGCCACCCAGGTGATGGTGGAACGCATCTACAAATACGGGTTCCGATACTACCGCATGGGGTACGCGGCGGCCTTCTCCTGGATCCTGTTCGTCATCATTATGGTCTGCACCTGGGTCCAGATGAAAGGCCAGGAAAGGTGGGTGAACTATGATTCGTAAACATGCGGCCACGGCCGCCTACTACGTGGCAGCGGTGCTGGTGGCGGTGATCGCCCTGGTGCCCTTTGTCTGGATGATCTCCACCTCCTTCAAAAGCCGCGGGGCTCTCATGTCCATTCCCATTGAGTGGATCCCCGCCGAGCCTACGCTGGGCGCCTATGTGACGGTATTTGAGCGGTTTCCCTTCCTGCGCACCATCGGCAACAGCCTGTTCATCGCGGTCTGCTATACCCTGCTGACCCTGGTCAGTGCTTCGATGGCCGCTTTCGCCTTTACCAAGATCCGGTTTCGGGGTTCCGGCCTGCTGCTGGGGGTATATCTGGCCACCATGATGATCCCCACCCAGGTGACCATGATCCCGCTGTTTGTGGTGATGAATCAAATCGGGCTCATCAACCACTACGGCAGCGTGATCCTGCCGGCCATCTTCCGCCCCTTTGCCGTCTTTCTGCTGGTGCAGCAGATGCGCACGATACCGGGCGATTACATGGACGCCGCCCGCATCGACGGGGCCTCCACCTTCCGGATCTACCGGCAGGTCATGCTGCCCTTGTGCGCGCCGGCGCTGGCCACCCTGGCCATCACCAACTTTATGGATTCCTGGAACGACTATCTCTGGCCGTTGCTGATGCTCACCGACAAGGCCAAAATGACCCTGCCCATTGCCCTGTCCACCCTGAACGGTCAGTATGACACCGAGTACAATGTGCTGATGGCGGGCAGCCTGATCTCGATGATCCCCATCATCCTGATCTATATCGCTGCCCAGAAATATTTCAAAAACGGCCTGATGGCCGGAGGAGTCAAGGGATAACCGGATGAAACGACTAGCATGTACCGGCACCGGCCGTCTGGTCTGGCCGCTGCCCGAAAAGGAAGCCCGGCTGGACTGGCAGCCCCGGGAAAACGGCACGGAACTGACCGTCCGCCTTGCCTACCAGGGCGCCTGGGGTCTGGGCGAAAAATACGATCTTCTGAACCACAAGGGCTGCACCGTGCGCAACCAGGTGGAGGAAAAGTTTTGTTTTCAAGGAGAGCACACCTACTGCCCCGCCCCCTTTTTCTGGACCGACAGCGGGTTTGGCCTGTACGCGGCCACCGACCGGGTGACCGAGTTTGCCTTTGAAGAGGACCGGATCCGGGTGCGGCTTCCCGCGAATGGGATGGTGGCGCTGTTTTCCGGCACGCCGGAAACCATGATCCGGGAATACATGGCCTGGTTCGGCCCGGCCAAGCTGCCGCCCAAATGGGCGTTCGGCCCCTGGGTCTCGGCCAACCACTGGAGCAGCCAGGCGGCGGTGGAGCAGGCCCTGGACGCGCTGCGCCGCTGCGACTGCCCCGCCACGGTACTGGTGGTGGAAGCCTGGAGCGACGAGGCCACCTTCTCGATCTTCAACGGCGCCCGGTATGCTCCGCTGCCGCCACAGGGGCCCACCGGCGAGGAATTCGACCTTTCCCAAAGCCCCTGGCCCGACCCGCAAGGCCTGATCCGTCGGCTGCACGAGGCCGGGGTGCATTTTGTGCTCTGGCAGGTGCCGGTGTACAAACGGCAGGGGCCGGAGGAACCGCCCTGCCCGCAGAACGACCGGGACCGGGAGGACGCGGCGCGGCTGGGCCTCTGTGTTTGCAACGCCGGCGGCAGCCCCGACACTATCCCGGAAGGGCTCTGGTTTTCCGGGACGATGGTTCC
>CALXIA010000059.1 GCA_944388245.1 uncultured Gemmiger sp.
ACGGGAGAATTGCAAGTGGGAGAGGGCCCTGATGGTCCTCTCCCACACCCTCTCCCCTTTCGGTAAGAAAAGAGAGCGGTTTTTCCTGCAAGCAAAGGGGACCCCTGTCCAGGGGTCCCCTCATTGTTTAGCGGATGGTCAGTGGGCGGTGCTCATCAGCTGGTCGATCACCGTGTTGGACAAAGTGCCCATCATCACGTAGGGCTCGCCGTAGTTGCTCACGTAGCTGTCGTAGTTCTCCCCCAGCATCTCCTGGGCGGCGGCGGTGTCCACCGTGATGTTCTGGGCCTCGGCCACGGCCTGCAGGATCAGCGCCTCCTTGGCGGCGGCCTCAATGCTGTCGGCCTGGGCCTCCACCAGGGCGTCCTGGCTGTCCTCCTGGAGCATCTGGGAGATAAAGTCGTTCAGCTCCATGCCGAAATAGGCCGCGTAGGTGTTGTAGTAGTCCAGCATCACATAGGCCTGGTACTCCTTCAGGGTGTCGGGCACCTGGGAGACCACCGAGTTCTCATCCAGATAGGTGATCACATAGTTATAGGTGTTGTTCTGCACGATGCTGTCCTTGATGGCCTGCTCCAGTTCGGCGGTGGTGGTGTAGCCGCCGTTCTCGGCAAAGTTCTCGGCCACAAAGGCGTCGTTGTACTCGGGCATCTGGCTCTCCTGGATGGAGTTGATGGTGGTCACGAACACCGCGTCCTTGCCGGCCAGATCCGGGTTGTTCTCATAGGGGTCCGGGAAGGTGACCTCCACGTTGATGGTCTCGCCGGGGGTGTGGCCGATCAGCTGCTCCAGAAAATCGTCGATGTAGCTGGTCACGCCGATGGTCACGGTGGTGCCGTTGCCGCCGGTGCTGCCCCCGTCAAACTCCACGCCGTCCACGCTGCCCACATAGTCGATGTTCACCGTGTCGCCGTCCTCCACGGCCCGGTCGGTCACTTCCACGGTGGTGGCGTAGTTGGCCAGCACGCTGTCCAGCTGGGCCTGCAGATCCTCGTCGGAAACGGTGGTCACATCCTCCGGCAGGGGGATGGCGGCATAGTCCTCCGGCAGGGTCACGTAATCCAGCGCGGTCACGCCCTCCCAGCGGCCGTCGGCGGTGATGTTCTGGCTGTAGTCAAAACCGCCGGTATAGTTGTATTTCGCATCGCCCGTCTGCGCCGCCGAAGAGGCCGAGGAGGAATCCCCGGACCCGGAAGCGTCGCCGGAACACCCGGCCAGCGCCACCAGCAGCGCCAGGCAGACCGACAGGCTCAAAAACTTCGTCATCCTTTTCTTCACTCTCATTACCCTCCTAAGAGAAATTCCAGACTATTATACACCGTCCAGGCGCAAAAAAACAGGGGTTTCACAAAATACAAACATTTTCCCGCGGGCCATAAGAAGAAAATTCGGCGGTTTCTCTTGACTTTAGTTTAGAAAAGTGATACAGTGTGTCTAAACCGATGAGGCGGAGATAAAACTGCACAGCGCACTTCCAGAGAGCCCGGGCAGCTGGAAACGGGCAGAGAGCGGGGCAGACAAATGGACCGCCGAGGGCGGGGTGAAGGGCCGGACGGCCTGGGTAGCCCCCGCCGGAAGTCCCCCGTTACCGGGACAGGGGCGTGTTGGCGCTCCGCAGAGAGGCCGTTTTCAAACGGCAAGCAAGGTGGCACCGCAGGTGTCGGCGTTTTGGAACAGCCGGCCTGTCCTTGCACAGTGGATACTGTGCGGGGGCAGGCCGTTTTTCGTTTCCGTCCCCGGCAAAAAAAGGAGGCGCATCGCCATGACAAACCATTCCCACCCTCGCGTCCACGCTGCCCGGCGATGGCGTCGATGGCACGGCTGAAAACCGTTTTCACCGTCCGCCGTCCCACCGCCGAAACGAAAGAAATGAGGGTAGTACCATGACCATGAAGAAATTGTTCGCTGCCGCCGCCTGCGCGCTGTTCGCCTTGTCTCTGACCGCCTGCGGCGCTTCCTCCTCCGCCGCGCCGGGGTCCTCCTCGGCCGGGGCCGCGTCCTCCGCTTCCGGCGAGGGCTACCGCATCGCCATCGTGCAGCAGATGGACCACGCCTCCCTGGATGAGATCCGGCTGGCCATCGAGGCCGAGCTGGACGCCAAGGCCGCGGAACTGGGGATCTCCATCGAATACCAGGAGTTCAACGGCCAGAACGACCCCACCCTGCTGGGCCAGATCGGCACCCAGGTGGTCAGCGACGGCTATGACGCCATCATCCCCATCGCCACCCTGGCGGCCCAGCAGATGCAGCTGGCCACCGAGGGCACCGATATCCCGGTGGTGTTCGCCGCCATCTCCGACCCGGCGGGCGCGGGCATGACCGGTGAGAACGTGACCGGCACCAGCGACGCGCTGGACACCACCCTGATCCTGGACATGATGCTGGCCCAGAACCCGGACGTGCAGACGGTGGGCCTGCTCTACAGCCAGTCGGAGCCCAACAGCACCCTGCCCATCGCCCAGGCCAAGGAATATCTGGACGGCAAGGGCATCGCCTATGTGGAGCGCACCGGCAACACCAACGATGAGGTCATCAGCGCGCTGACCAGCATGCTGGACCAGGTGGACGCCATCTTCACCCCCACCGACAACGTGGTGGCCGCCGTGGAGCTGGCCATCGCCCCCACCATGATCGAGGCGGGCGTGCCCCACTATGCCGGGGCGGACTCCTTTGTGCGCAACGGCGCCTTCGCCACCTGCGGCTGCAACTACACCGAACTGGGCGGCGTGACCGCCGACATGGCCATCGAGGCCCTGCAGACCGGCGCCATCCCGGAGGTCTACCAGATGCCCGGCAACATCATCACCGTGAACACCGAGACCGCCGCCGGCCTGGGCGCGGACTACAGCATGTTCAATACCATGGCCGACAGCCTGGTGGAGGTCGTCACCACCGAGGACTGATCCTCTTCGCCGCGAACCCCTCGCGATGCGGGGCCGTGCCGGGTGGTTTGCCCGGCACGGCCCCGCGGCGTTCGCGTTATCACCCTTTGTAAGGAGGTCTACCCCATGCCGTCTTTCCTGACCCTGGCCATCGCGCAGAACGCCCTGGAACTGGGCTTTGTCTACGCGCTGGTGGCGCTGGCGCTGTATCTGAGCTACAGCGTGCTGAACATCGCGGACCTGTCCACCGACGGGTGCTTTGTGCTGGGCTGCTCGGTGGGGGCCACCGTGGCCCTGGCCGGCCACCCGGTGCTGGCCCTGTTCGCCGCCATGGGGGCCGGTGTGCTGTCCGGTTTTGTCACCGCCTTTCTCCAGACCCGGCTGGGGGTGCAGAGCATCCTGGCAGGCATCATCGTGAACACCGGCCTGTACACCGTGAACATCGCCGCCATGGGCTTCTCCAGCAACCTGAACCTGTTCAGCGCCGACACCCTCTTCACCCGGTTCGCGGCCCTGCTCAAGGGCACCCCGCTGGCCGGCTGGGACGGGCTGATCCTGGCGGCGGCCATCACCCTGCTGGCCACGGGGGCGCTGCGGCTGTTCCTGGGCACCCGGCTGGGGCTGAGCATCCGGGCCACCGGCGACAACGCCGACATGGTGCGGTCCTCCTCCATCAACCCGGCCTTCACCATCACGGTGGGGCTGTGCATCAGCGGGTCGCTCACCGCCCTGTCCGGGGCGGTGCTGGCCCAGTATCAGAAGACCTGCGACATCAACCTGGGCACCGGCATGGTGACCATCGCCCTGGCCAGCCTGATCATTGGCGAGACCCTGCTGGGCTGGGCCGGGCCCCGGGCGCGGATGCTGGCCCCGGTGGCGGGCAGCGTGGTCTACCGGTTCATCATGGCCATCGCGCTGCGGATGAACCTGCCGGCCGAGTTTCTCAAGCTGGTGAGCGCCGTCATCGTGGCGGTGGCCATCGCCGCGCCCCGGCTGCGGCAGCTGGCCGCTTTGCAGAAGCGCAAGATGGCGGCCAAGGCGGCCCGCCGGGCCCGCGCGGTGAAAGGAGGCGACGGCGAATGTTGACCCTGACCGGTCTGAGCAAGACCTTCAACCCCGGAACCGTCAACGAGAAAAAGGCGCTGCGGCAGGTCGATCTGCACCTGGCGGCGGGGGATTTCGCCACCATTGTGGGCTCCAACGGGGCGGGCAAAAGCACCCTGTTCGCGGCCATTGCCGGCGGCTTTTACCCGGACGAGGGCAGCGTGGAGCTGGACGGGCGGGACGTGACCTTCCTGCCGGAATACAAGCGCAGCCGCCAGCTGGGTCGGCTGTTTCAGGACCCGCTGCGGGGCACCGCGCCCCACATGACCATTGAGGAAAACCTGTCGCTGGCCTGGCTGCGGGCCAGCCGCAGCCGGGGCGGCATCCTGAGCCGGGTGACCCGGGCGCAGCGGGAGCTGTTCCGGGAGCGGCTGGCCGCCCTGGGCCTGGGCCTTGAGGACCGGATGAAACAGCCGGTGGGGCTGCTCAGCGGCGGGCAGCGCCAGGCGCTGACCCTGCTGATGGCCACCCTGGTGACCCCGAAACTGCTGCTGCTGGACGAGCACACCGCCGCCCTGGACCCGGGTACCGCCGCGGTGGTGCTGAAGCTGACCGAGACCATCGTGGCCGAAAACCACATCACCTGCCTGATGATCACCCACAACATGGCCGACGCGCTGCGGCTGGGCAACCGGACCCTGATGATGGATTCCGGCCGGATCGTGCTGGACGTGCAGGGCCAGGAGCGGGCCGGCATGACGGTGGCCGATCTGCTGGAACGGTTCGGCCGCAGCACCGGCCACAAGCTGGACAACGACCGCATCCTGCTCAGTGGCCTGGAATAAATCGATATCTTCCCGGAGGAGACCTCTCTTCCGGGAAGATTTGCGTTTTACACAAAGAATTTCGGCTCATATTGTGCAGTTGCCACAATCCCCCCCCT
>CALXIA010000060.1 GCA_944388245.1 uncultured Gemmiger sp.
TGCGGCCGGGACGGGTGTTCGGGCGTGTTTTCTTCCGATCTACTGGGCGGTGGAGCCGAAGCCGCCCTCGCCCCGGCCGGTCTCCGCCAGGGTCTCGGCGGGCACGAACGCCGCCTGGGCCACCGGCAGGATCATCATCTGCGCCACCCGTTCGCCGGGCTGGATGGTGTAGGGCTCCTCCCCCAGATTGATCAGGCCCACCCCGATCTCCCCCCGGTAGTCGGAGTCGATGACCCCCACCCCGTTGGAGAGGGCGACGCCCTTGCGGATGCCCAGCCCGCTGCGGGCAAAGACCAGCGCCACCCACTCCGGGCCGGGCAGTTCGATGGCCAGGCCGGTGGGCACAAAACCCCGGGCGCCGGGCGCCAGGGTCAGCGGCGCGTCCAGCACCGCGCACAGATCGGCCGCCGCCGCGCCGGGTGTGGCATAGCGGGGCGCCTGGGCGCCGGGCCGGGTCAGACGGTATCGGATCTGCATGGATCTCCTCCTTGGCAATCAGTTGGTGCCTTTGTAGTACAGCCCCCGGGTGAACTCCCCGTCAAAGGGGGCGCCGGCGGCCAGCAGTTCCAGCACATGGGCGGCGCGGGGCGCGTCCTCCAGGGTGAACCAGGCCAGCGCGGTGTTCACCGGCATCTCGCCCAGCCGCTCGCCCATATACAGGGGCACGGGATTGTAGACGGTGCGCACACCCCGCAGCCCGCCGGAACAGCGGACCGGGAATCTGCGCCCCTTGCGGTCGGTCAGTTCACCCCGGCCGTCGCAGCCCGCGCAGCTGTGCAGATTGTGCAGCGGGCAGGCCCGGGTGAGCATCAGCGGCATGTGGCCGTAGGCGAAGGCCATGGTGGGCACCCCCGGCTCGATGGCCGCCATCTGGGGCAGGGTCAGTTCCGGCAGCAGGGTCATGCCCGACAACCCCAGCCGCACATACTCCCGCGCGGCCAGGGGGTTGGTGATGTTCAGCCCGAAGCCGCCGTACATGGTCCAGCCCCGGGCCAGCCGCAGCTGGGCGATGTTCTGCACCAGCACCCCGGCAAACCCCGCGTCCTTCCAGCGGGCCAGCAGCCGGGCGGTCTGTTCTTCCCCCTGGCCAAACATGGCCCGGGGAAGTTCCAGGATCACGGCGGCACGCCTGTCCGGCGGCACGGTCTCCGCCCCGGCCAGGGGCAGGATCACCCGGGCGCAGCGGGTCCAGGCGGTTTCGGGAACCTGGTCCATCCCTTCAAACCGGGCCCAGAGGGCCTGCCGGGGCGGGATCGGATGTTTGGCAAAGGCGGGCAGCGCCGGCGCGGCGCAGGGCCAGGGCCGGGGGGCCTCCCGCTGGGCCAGAAGCTGTTCCAGCGCGGCCCGGCGCAGCTCGTTCCAGGCGCCGGCGGGCAGGTAGCCGGGGGCGGCGCTGCCCGCGGCCAGGGTCACGCCGCGCGGCAAAAACGGGGTGCCGCCGGTGCGGGACAGCGCCTTTTCAATGCCGGGCATCGGGTCCTTCTGGGCGGGTTCCGGCGCGCCGGCATGGGTCGCCCGGCCGGTATGGCCCTCCTCGTCCCGGGCGGTCAGGGTGACCCCCTCCGGGCCGCAGGCAAGGGTGAAGTCCACCGGCACCCGGGGCATCTCCCGCCGGAACAGCTCCCGCAGCGCGGGCAGCGCGGCCTTGGTGGCGGCCGAATCCTGGGCGGTGCGCACCCCGAACATCCGCCCGTCGATATGGCCGGTCAGATACCCGTCGGTAAAGCCGGATCGGGAAAACGCCGCCTCCAGCCTGGCTTTGTCGTAGGGTTGGCCCGCCAGCGCGTGGCGGCAGGCGTCCACCGCCGCGGCCACATATTCCGGCGTGCGCAGCCGGCCCTCGATCTTGGCGCTGCCCACCCCCGCGGCCTGCAGCCGGGGCAGCGCGTCCAGCGCGCTCATATCCTTGAGAGACAGGTGGGCCGCGCCGGAACCGTCGGCGGCGAAGGGCAGGCGGCAGGGCCCGGCGCAGCTGCCCCGGTTGCCGCTGCGCCCGCCCAGAAAGGCGCTCAGATAGCACTGGCCGGATATGGACATGCACAGCGCCCCGTGCACAAACACCTCGGTGGGGATGGGGCTGGCGGCGGTGATGGCCTCGATCTCGGCAAGGCTCAACTCCCGGGCCAGGATGGCGCAGGAAAAGCCCATATCGGCCAGCTGCTTTGCGCCCTCCAGGGTGTGCACCGACATCTGGGTGGAGCCCCGCAGCGCCAGGCCGGGGGCCATCTGGCGAACCAGAGCGGCCACCGCCAGGTCCTGCACGATGACCCCGTCCGCCCCGGCGGCGGCGATATCCGCCACCGCCCGGGCCACCTCCGGCAGTTCGGCGGCGTAGACGGTGGTGTTCAGGGTGACCCACACCCGCACGCCGCGCCCATGGCAGAACGAAACCGCCCGGGCCAGAGCCTCGGGCGTGAAGTTGCCCGCCGACCGGCGGGCGTTGAAGGCAGTCAGACCCAGATACACAGCGTCCGCGCCGCTGAAAACGGCGGCGCGGAGCATCTCCTCATTGCCGGCGGGGGCCAGGATCTCCAGGGCCATCAGCTCTTCTGCTCCTTGAGATACTGCAGTTCCCGGCGCAGACGCTCCACCTCCCGGCGGGCTTCTTCGGCGCTGAGTTTGGCCTTGGCGGCGTCCTCCAGGTATTCCTTGATCTGGCCGCGCATATTGTCCGCCCCGCTGGTGGCCTTGTTCAGCCGGTCCAGATAGTCCATGGCGGTCAGCACCGCGGCGCTGGTGACGCTGGCGGTGGGGCACTCGGTGAGCACATTGTTCATATCCTCGTCCAGCTGCTTGGCCAGATCCAGCACGTACTGCTCGCTGTCCTCGGTGCCCAGAATATATTGCGAACCGCATACGGTAATGCGCACTTTGCTTACAGACATATCGCTTACTCCCTTTTCCGCAGGTATTTTTCACTATTATAGTATAAACGCCCGCCATAAGAAAGTCTATTTTTTGTTTTTGGGCAGTTTTACCGTTCAAAACCCTGCCGGAAAGCCGCCAAATCGCAATTTTTCCTTGAAACAAGCGGGTAAAGCGGGTATAATGAACGTATTGTGTGCAGCAAAAAACGCGGTGACCGTCCACGGGCGGTCCCGTACGTTTGGAGGAATATTGGATGATCCGTTATACGAAGCGTGAATTTGATCGTCTGCTGAAAGACAAACTGACCAGCGAGTATGGCGTCACCCTGGACGTGGCGTCCAACCAGCAGGTCTATCGCTGCCTGGCCCTGATCAGCCGCCAGCTGATGAGCGACCAGCACAAAAAATACCAGAGCAAGGTGTTCGGCACCGGCGCCAAACAGGTGTACTACCTGTGCATGGAGTTTTTGATGGGCCGCAGCCTCAAGACCAGCCTGTTCAACCTGGGGTTGAACGAGGTGGCCGAGGCGGTGCTGGCCGACGCCGACATCAAGCTGGACAGCATCTATGAGGAAGAGCCCGACGCGGGCCTAGGCAACGGCGGTCTGGGCCGTCTGGCCGCCTGCTATCTGGACGGCATGGCCACCACCGGCATCCCCGGCACCGGCTACTCCATCCTGTACGAGTACGGCATCTTCAAGCAGAAGATCGTGGACGGCTGGCAGCAGGAGCGGGCGGACAACTGGCTGCCCGGCGGTCAGGTGTGGCTGCGCAGCCATCCGGACCAAGCCATCGAGATCAAGTTCGACGGCTATGTGCAGGAGACCTGGGACAACGGGTTCCACCATGTGACCCACCGGGACTACAACAGCGTGCTGGCGGTGCCCAGCGACATGTATGTGCAGGGTTATAACAGCACCGGCGTGAGCAAGCTGCGGCTGTGGCAGGCCAAGGCCCCGGACTTTGACATGAACAGCTTCAACGCCGGCGAGTACGGCAGCGCCATCACCAAGAATGCCTCCGCCGAGCTGATCAGCAAGATCCTCTACCCCAACGACAACCATCTGGAGGGCAAGATCCTGCGGCTGCGCCAGCAGTATTTCCTGTCCGCGGCCTCGATCGGGGACATCATCCAGAACCATCTGAGCCAGTACAGCACCCTGAACAACCTGCCGGACAAGGTAGCCATCCAGCTGAACGACACCCATCCCACCCTGGCCATCCCGGAACTGATGCGGATCTTGCTGGACGAGTGCGGCTATGACTGGGAGGCTGCCTTCGATATCTGCCAGCGCACCTTCGCCTACACCAACCACACCGTCATGAGCGAGGCGCTGGAGAAGTGGAGCATCGACATCTTCAAGATGACCCTGCCCCGGATCTACACCATCGTGCAGGAGATGGACCGCCGCTGCCGCATCGCGCTGGAGCAGGCCTTCCCCGGCGATCAGGGCAAGATCGACTATATGGCCATCCTGGGCGACGGCCAGGTGCGGATGGCCAACATCTGCTGCTTCACCTGCCATGCCATCAACGGCGTGAGCAAGCTGCACAGCGAGATCATCAAGAAGAGCGTCTTCCACGACTACTACCTGTATAAGCCCGGCGCCTTCACCAACGTGACCAACGGCATCGCCTACCGGCGCTGGCTGCTGGCCTCCAACCCCCGGCTGACCAATTTGCTCAGCGAGGTGATCGGGGACGGCTTCAAGACCGACGCGTCCCAGCTGTCCAAGCTGGCCCGGTTCAAGGACGACAAGAAGGTGCTGGAAGCGCTGGACAAGGTCAAGGCCGACAACAAGGCCGGGTTCGCCGCGTTCCTGGAAAAGACCACCGGCCAGGTGATCGACCCGTCCAGCATCTTTGACTGCCAGGTCAAGCGGATGCACGAGTACAAGCGCCAGCACCTGAACGCGCTGAACATCGCCGCCCAGTACCTGTA
>CALXIA010000061.1 GCA_944388245.1 uncultured Gemmiger sp.
GTGCTGCTGGGCAAGAAGTGCTTCGCGCTGCGTATCGCCAGCTACCAGGGCCTGAAGGAAGGCTGGATGGCCGAGCATATGCTGATCCTGGGTATTGAGGATCCCACCGGCCATGTGGAATACATCACCGCTGCCTTCCCCTCCGCCTGCGGCAAGACCAACCTGGCCATGCTGATCCCGCCCGAAGTGTACGCCAAACAGGGCTACAAGGTGTGGACCGTGGGCGACGATATCGCCTGGATGCACATCGGTGAGGACGGCCGTCTGTACGCTATCAACCCGGAGAACGGCTTCTTCGGCGTGGCGCCCGGCACCAACGAGAAGTCCAACCCCAACGCGCTGCACACCACCATGAAGAACACCATCTTCACCAACGTTGCCCACAACCTGGACAGCAACACCGTGTGGTGGGAAGGTCTGGACAAGAACCCGCCCGAGAACGCCGAGGAGTGGACCGGCAAGAAGGTCAACGGCAAGGAGTGGGTGGCCGCCGGCAACAAGCTGGCTCATCCCAACAGCCGCTTCACCGCGCCCGCTGTGAACTGCCCCTGCCTGAGCAAGGAGTTCAACAACCCCAACGGCGTGCCTGTCACCGCCATGGTGTTCGGCGGCCGCCGCGCCAAGACCGCTCCGCTGGTGTTCCAGAGCTTCAGCTGGAACCACGGCGTGTATGTGGGCTCCGCGATGGCCTCTGAGACCACCGCCGCCGCGGCCGGCGCCGTGGGCGTGGTCCGTCGTGACCCGATGGCCATGCGTCCCTTCACCGGCTACAACATGGGCGACTACTTCAACCACTGGATCGAGATGGGCGAGAAGCTGGGCGACAAGGCCCCGAAGATCTTCCATGTGAACTGGTTCCGCACCGACGACGAAGGCCACTTCATCTGGCCGGGCTTCGGTGACAACATGCGTGTGCTGATGTGGATGCTGAAGCGCTGCAAGGGCGAAGTGGACGCCGTGGAGACCCCGATCGGCTACCTGCCCAAGCCCGAGGACATCGACATCACCGGCCTGGACGGCATCACCCTGGATACCATCAAGGGCCTGCTGAGCGTGGACAAGGACCTGTGGCTGGAAGACTGCAACGGCGTGGAAGAGTTGTATGACCAGATCGGTGAGCGTGTGCCCGCCGAACTGCGCAAGCAGCTGGCTGACCTGCGTGCCCGTCTGAGCAAGTAAAACGGGTGCCGCGCGGCACTGTATCAACCAATCAAAGCGGCGTGACCGGATGCGGTCGCGCCGCTTTTTGCGTCTGCATTTCCCGCATTCCACACAAAAACAAACAACCGGTTCTGTACAAAAAGCGGACAAAATAGGACATGTGTCAATAAATCGCGAAGGCTTTCCCCATTTCCTGGCTTGACAAAGTAATTGAAAACAGTTACTATTCTCTTATAAAAATTATATTTTGATAGAAAGGGAGAAGGATATGCGATATTCCAGACAGAGAGAGCTGGTGCTCAACCAGGTGCTGGCCCGTTGTGACCACCCCACCGCTGAGCAGATCTATTCCGCGCTGCGGCCTCAGTGCCCCGGCCTCAGCCTGGGCACCGTGTACCGAAACCTGAACGGCCTTGTGGAGATGGGCCGTCTGCGCCGGGTGACCATCCCGGGTCAGGCGGACCGGTTTGACCGCACTCTGGCTGAGCACGATCACCTGTTCTGCCGCAACTGCGGCCGTGTGGTGGACGTGCAGCTGGATCGGGCCGCTTTGGACGCGGCCTGCCGCGAGTGTCCCGATGCCCAGATCGAGTGGTACAGCGTGAATCTGGTGGGCGTGTGTGCCGACTGTCGCGCCGCCATGCAGAACTGAATACAACCACGCGGAACAAACGCCCGGTATGGCCCTGTGCGCCATGCCGGGCGTTTTCCCGCCCGTTGACAGGCTGCCCGGCGGCCCGTACAATAGAAACCAAGCGACAGCACCGGGGCTTTTCGGCTCCGCAAAGGGGAGAAACCGGATGGAACGGATGAAATGGATCGTAGTCACGCAGGACCCGCAGAAGGCCGGCTCAACGGCCGACGGGCGGACGGTCTGCCTGCCGGAACAGCGCAACGCCGCCGCAAAAAGCGCCGGCGCGGAATGGCTGCTGTTCTGGCGGGAGGACCTGACCCCGGCGGCGGGGTTTGGCGAGGCGGTGGCGGCCGCGCTGGATGCGGCCCGGCCGGACGCAGTGGCGTTTGCGCCCCGGGTGCTGCCCAGCGCCGGGGACGCAGCCCCCAACCCGCTCACCCTGGCGCTGCCCTGGGCGGATCCCGGCTGTCTGCTGGTGCGGCGGGACGCGTTTCAAGAGACCGGCGGCTTTGATCCCCGCCTGCCCGAACCGGCAGCCGGTCGGGATCTGTGCGTCCGGCTGCGCAGCCGGGGAACCCTGTATATGCTGCCCGAAGCGGCGGCGCTGGCATCGGGCGTGCCCCGGCGGGACCTGACCGCCTACCGGGATGAGGTGCTGGGCACGGCCCGGCTGGCTGCCAAGTGGGCGCCTGTCGGGGCGGCGCTGCGGGCCCAGCTGGAGTTGTGGCAGGCGGTGCGCCGCCCTGCGCACTACCCGGGGGTGCGGCGGGTGCTGGCGCCGGCGGCGGCCCGGCAGCTGCTGGCGATGTGGCCACCTATGTTCTGGCGGCTGGGGCACAACGTGCTGTTCCGGGCATCACCCTCGCCGCTGGGCGGTGCGCTGGAAGGGGATCTGGGCCCCAACGAGCTCACCGCTCCCTGCCCGAACGGGCCGCTGGTCAGCGTGATCGTGCGCACCCACAGCCGCCCGGCCAGCCTGCGCCGGGCGATGCAGAGCCTGACCCGCCAGACCTACCGGAATTTTGAGGTGGTGGTTACCGAGGACGGGGCGGACACCGCCGGCGAGATGCTGCGCACCGAGTTTCCCCAGTTGCGGATCGACTACCGGGCCACCGGCGAGCATGTGGGGCGGGGCAAGGCCGCCAATCTGGGCATGAACCGCAGCCACGGGGCGCTGCTCTGCCTGCTGGATGACGACGACTATTTTTATCCGGATCACCTGGAACAGCTGGTGGCCCGGTTCACCGCCCGGCCGGACTGCGACCTGGTGCTGGCCTCCACCATGGCGCTGGAGGCGGACGTAATCTCCACCGACCCTTACCAGCTGGCCCCGGCGCGGCTGCGGCCGGTGGTGTTCGACCATATCACCCTGATGGACCTGTGCGTGCGCTGCCGCATCCCGGTGTCGGGCGGGATGTTCCGGCGCACCCTGTTTGAACAGTACGGCGGCATGCGTGAGGACATTGACGGGGACGAGGACTGGGCCATGTGGCTGCGGTATCTGCGTACCGCCCGCCGCGCGGTGGAGGACAAGGCGGATATCGCCCGGGCCACCAGCCTTTGCCTGTATCCGGCCGATCCCGCGCAAGCGGCCCGCCGCGCGGCGGAATACGCCGCTTTTGACGAGGCGATGCTGGCCGATCCGCACCTGCTGTATACCGTCACCGCCGGGCAGCTGCGCCGCTGGCGGGAGCAGGCGCGGGCGGACCGGGAACATCTGCGCCGGGTGGGCGGTCTGGAGAGTGCGCTGGCTGATGCCCGCACCCACACCGCCGCCGCGGTGCCGCTGCCGGAAGACGCCCCGGATGACCGGGAATTGACCCTGACCGCCGCGGCGCTGCGGGCGGACTGGTACGCCTGCCTGTTGGGCGGTTGACGGCAAACCGGCGCGCGACTATAATGAGCAAAGGGGCCGCATGTGCCGGCCCTTTCTGCATATACCATAGGAGGCATCAAGATGCTGGAACTGCAAAATATACACTGGAGCCTGCCCGACGGGGAGGAGATCGTGCGGGGCGTGGACCTGCGGATCGAGCCCGGCCGGTTGACCGTGATCACCGGCCCCAATGGGGGCGGCAAGACCTCTCTGGCCAAGCTAATCGCCGGGCTGGAGACCCCCACCGAGGGGCATATTTGGATGGACGGTGAGGATATCACCGGCCTGGACATTACCGAGCGGGCCCGCCGGGGCATTGCCTACGCCTTTCAGCAGCCGGTGCGGTTCAAAGGGCTGACGGTGCGCGACCTGCTGGACCTGGCCGCCGGCCGCAAGCTGGAGGAAAACCAGGCCTGCGCCCTGCTGGGCAAGGTGGGCCTGTGCGCCATGGAATACCTGAACCGCCCGGTGGACGCGTCCCTGTCCGGCGGGGAGAGCAAGCGGATCGAGATCGCCACGGTGCTGGCCCGCACCAGCGCCAGCGTGCTGGTGTTTGACGAGCCGGAGGCGGGGATCGACCTGTGGAGTTTCAACAGCCTGATCGAAGCGTTCCAGGAACTCAAGCGGGAGCGCTCCGGCGCGCTGCTGGTGATCTCCCAGCAGGAACGCATCCTGGAGATCGCGGTCCAGATCGCGGTGGTGGCCGAGGGG
>CALXIA010000062.1 GCA_944388245.1 uncultured Gemmiger sp.
TGGCCGGTGGCCACGATGGGGGCCTCGGTGGTGAGCAGGGGCACGGCCTGCCGCTGCATGTTGGCGCCCATCAGGGCGCGGTTGGCGTCGTCGTTCTCCAGGAAGGGGATCATGGCGGTCGCCACGGACACCACCATCTTGGGGCTTACGTCCATGTAGTCCACCTTTTCCCGCTCGATCTCCAGGATCTCGTCTCGGCGGCGCACATTGACGCGGGGGTTGGCGAAACGATGCTCTTCATCCAGCGGCTCGTTGGCCTGGGCCACCACGTACTCGTCCTCCACGTCGGCGGTCATATACACCACCTCGTCGGTGACCACGCCGGTGGCCTTGTCCACCTTGCGGTAGGGGGCCTCGATGAAGCCGTAGCTGTTGATCTTGGCAAAGGTGGCCAGATAGCTGATCAGGCCGATGTTGGGACCTTCCGGGGTCTCAATGGGGCACATGCGGCCGTAGTGGCTGTAGTGCACGTCGCGGACCTCGAAACCGGCCCGGTCACGGGACAGACCGCCGGGGCCCAGAGCGGACAGCCGGCGCTTATGGGTCAACTCGGCCAGGGGGTTATTCTGGTCCATGAACTGGCTCAGGGGGCTGGAACCGAAGAACTCCTTGATGGAGGCCACCACCGGGCGGATGTTGATCAGCGCCTGCGGGGTGACGATATCCATATCCTGGGCCTGCAGGGTCATACGCTCCCGGATGACCCGCTCCATACGGGAGAAGCCGATGCGGAACTGGTTCTGCAGCAACTCGCCCACGCTGCGGATACGGCGGTTGCCCAGATGGTCGATGTCGTCGGTGACGCCCACGCCGTGGTCCAGGCCGTTCAGATAGTTGATGGAGGCGAAGATATCGTCCACCGAGACGGTCTTGCCGATCAGCTTGTCGTGGTTCTTGACCAGCAGCTCTTTCTGCTCTTCCTCGTCGCTGGTCTGGTCCAGGATAGCGCGCAGTTCGTCAAAGCGGACCCGCTCGGTGATGCCGCACTCCTTCACGTCAAAGTTGAAGAACTTCTGGGCGTCCACGGTGCCGTTGGTGAACACCTTGACCTCGTGGCCGTCCTCCCCCAGGTCGGGGGTGTGGATATAGACCACCGACACGCCGGCGTCCTCGGCCGCCTGGGCGATGTCGCGGGTGATCTTGGTGCCGGCGGCGCACAGCAGTTCGCCGGTCAGGGGCGCCACGATCTCGCGGGCGGCCACAAAGCCGGTGATGCGGCGGGCCAGGGCCAGCTTCTTGTTCATCTTATACCGGCCGAACCGGGACAAATCATACCGGCGGGGATCGAAGAACAGCGCGTTCAGATGGCTCTTGGCGCTGTCCACCGTAGGAGGCTCGCCGGGACGCAGCTTGCGGTAGGTCTCCAGCAGGCCCTCTTCCTCGTTGTGGGTGGTGTCCTTTTCCAGGGTGGCCAGGATGCGCTCATCCTCACCGAACACTTCCTTGATCTGCTCGTCGGTGGACAGGCCCAGAGCGCGGATCAGAACCGTGACCGGCAGCTTGCGGTTCTTGTCGATGCGGACATAGAACACGTCGCTGGAATCGGTCTCATACTCCAGCCAGGCGCCCCGGTTGGGGTTCATGGTGGCGGTGAACAGCTTCTTGCCGGTCTTGTCGTAGCTCTCCCCGAAATAGACGCCGGGGCTGCGGACCAGCTGGCTGACGATGACACGCTCGGCGCCGTTGATGACGAAGGTGCCCGCGTCGGTCATCAGGGGGAAATCGCCCATGAAGATCTCCTGCTCTTTGACCTCGCCGGTCTCCTTGTTGAGCAGGCGAGCGGTCACCCGCAGGGGCGCGGCATAGGTCACGTCCCGTTCCTTGCACTCTTTAATGGAATACTTGGGCTCCTTGTCCAGCCGGTAGTCGATAAACTCCAGCACCAGGTTGCCGGTGTAGTCCTCGATGGTGGAGATGTCCTTGAAGACCTCTTTCAGGCCCTCGTCCAGGAACCACTGATACGAGTTCTTCTGGACCTCGATCAGGTTGGGCATCTCGATGACTTCGTCGATGCGGGAAAAGCTCATGCGCTGGGTGCTGCCGAGCTTTACGGGCTTGACCTTCATCATAAAAAGCGACCACTCCTATCCTTGACTCTTGACTGCTTTGGTGAAAACGCACAAACAAAACGCTTGACAAATCCCGACATTAGTTGCTTTTCACAAACTTTATCGGATTTTTTGTGCAAAATCATTTCTTTTGGGCGTTCTATTCCATTATTTTAGACTAATCCATTATAGTGCCCGAAAACGGCTGTGTCAAGCCATTTTTGCCAGGTTTTGCAAAAAAAATTGCCCAGGCACGATACGCCCGGGCAAGTGTGCACTTTCTTCAAATTCGGGAGAGATCCGCCTCATCCTCCAGCAGGTCCTGGAAGGTGACGCCGTTCAGTTCCTGATTGATGGTATCGCTGATGCGGCCAAACACCCGCTGGAAGGAGCAATAGCCCGAGGCGCCCCGGCTGCACTCCCCTGCCCCCTCGGGGCCCACGCAGCGGCACAGCCGATAGGGGCCCTCCACCGCCACGATCACCTGCAACAGGGTGATCTCGCCGGCCGGGCGGGCCAGTTCGTAACCGCCCCGGTTGCCCTTGTAGCTGGCCACAATGCCGCTTTGGGCCAGTTTGCCCAGGATCTTGAGGGAGAAGCGCAGGGTCACGCACATCTCTTCGCTGATGCTGCGGGCGTCCATCCGCACCCCGGCGCGGGCCAGGCAGAACACGATGCGCACCGCGTAGTCGGATTCCTGTGTAATATGCAAGGCGGGCACCTCCTGAAATATACCAAGTCGATATACTTTAATATAGCATTTTGCGGGCAGTTTGTAAAGCGGCCAAATCCGGTTTTGACATTTGCCTGGGCGTATGGCATACTTTTAGCACAGGAAAGCAAAAAAGAGGGAGGAAGTTCACCCATGAGCAAGCTGTATCTGCCGGAGGGTTACGCCCCGGCGCTGAGCCTGTACGACACCCAAAAGGCCATCGGCCTGATCAAGCGCATCTTTGAGGACACCCTGTGCGGGGCGCTGAATCTGCGGCGGGTGTCCGCGCCGCTGTTTGTGGAGGCGTCCACCGGTCTGAACGACGATCTGAACGGGGTGGAGCGGCCGGTGGATTTCCAGGTGCGGGACACCGGCACCCACGCCCAGGTGGTGCACAGCCTGGCCAAGTGGAAACGGATGGCGCTGCACCGGTACGGCTTCGCGCCGGACACCGGCCTGTATACCGACATGAACGCCATCCGCCGGGACGAAGAGATGGACAACCTGCACTCGATCTATGTGGACCAGTGGGACTGGGAGAAGATCATCACCGCCCAGGAGAGGAATCTGGCCTATCTGCAGCAGGTAGCCGACCAGATCGTGCAGGCGATCGGTTCCACCGAGACCACCCTGCGGGCGATGTTCCCGGTGCTGGAACGGCTGCCGGCGCTGCGCCGGGAGGTGACCTTTTTGACCACCCAGCAACTGGAGGACCGCTGGCCGGATCTGACGCCCAAACAGCGGGAGGACGCGATCTGTAAAGAAGCGGGCACCGTGTTTCTGATGCAGATCGGCGGACCGCTGAAGAGCGGTAAACCCCACGACGGCCGCGCCCCCGACTACGACGACTGGCAGCTGAACGGGGACCTTCTGTTCTGGAATGAAACGCTGGGCCGAGCCTTTGAGGTGAGCAGCATGGGCATCCGGGTGAGCCCGGAAAGTCTGGACCGGCAGCTGACCGCCGCCGGCTGCGACGACCGCCGGGCACTGCCTTTCCACAAGGCGCTTCTGGCGGGCGAATTGCCCCTGACCATCGGCGGCGGCATTGGCCAGAGCCGGCTGTGCATGCTGCTGCTGGGCTGCGCCCATATTGGCGAGGTGCAGTCCAGCGTGTGGGACACGGCCACCCTGGACGCCTGCCGCGCGGCGGGCGTGCCGATCCTGTAAGCAGAGCGCCGGGCGCGGGCTTTTGGCCCGTGCCCGGTTTTTCTCTTCCCCCAGACAAACAAAAAATCCCGGATGCGGATGCATCCGGGATTTTTGGCAGGGGCAGAAGGATTCGAACCCTCGGCACGCGGTTTTGGAGACCGCTGCTC
>CALXIA010000063.1 GCA_944388245.1 uncultured Gemmiger sp.
CGCTGGCAAAAGCCGTGCAGGCCATCCGGTCACTGGGTTCCGCGCTGGAAAAGATGAGCCGGGGCACCGATCCCCGGATCGAGTTGGAACTGGCCCTCTTCTCCCTGACCGAGGAGACCGCCGCGCCGGCCCGCCCGGCTGCTTCGGCACCGTCGGCACAGCCCGCTATCCAGCCGTTTGCCGCTCCCGCCGCGTCGGCACAGCCCTTTATCCACAGCACGCCGCCCGCTCCGGCCGCAAAACCGGCGGCTGCGGCAGAACAGGCTCCGGCGGCCAAGTCGACAGAAGCGCCTGCCCAGCCCGCCCAGACCTGGGCGGCGGATGTGCCCTTTGCCCCGGTGGCAAAGCGGGGCGCTCCCCAGGCGCCCGCCGGGGAACCCCAGCTGTTTCCCCAGTGGGGCAAGGTGCTGGAAGAACTGGAAAAAAACAAGGAATCCATGCTCTTTGCCTATCTGGAGCACTCCAAGGCTTACTTTGACGGTCGGCGGGTGCTGATCGACGCGGGCAATACCTTCCGGGACTTTATCCGGGTCAACAAAGAGGCCCAGCAGCTGATCAAGCAGACCATCCAGAATTGTGTGGGGGTCCGTTGCGGCATCGGTCCCTATGAACCGCCCAAAACCGAAGGGCCGTCCGGCGCGCAGCTGCTGGACGATACCCTCAAGACCCTGAAACAACAAGGGGTACCCGTGATCTACCACGATAAAACATAAAGGAGAAACCAACATGAAAGCAAGACTGCCTCAGGGATACGGCAAACCCGACGTGAACGCGCTGATGCGCCAGGCCCAGAAGATGCAGGAGGACATGAAGGCCAAGCAGGAGGAACTGGAGCAGAAGGAGTACACCGGCGCCGCCAGCGGCGGCATGGTACAGGTCACCATGACCGGCAAACATCAGGTCACCGCCATCAAGATCCAGCCGGACGCGGTGGACCCGGAGGACATCGAGATGCTGGAGGACCTGGTCGCCGCCGCCGTCAACGACGCGGTGCGCGCGGTGGACGAGGACGCCGAGGCCGAGATGGGCAAACTCACCGGCGGCATGAACATTCCCGGCCTTTGATCGCCGGGCAGTAAGGAGGAACGCCACCCATGGGGTATAACGCCGCGCCGCTGGAACGTCTGGTGGAGCAGTTTTCCAAATTTCCGGGTATAGGCCGCAAGGGGGCCACCCGGATGGCCTACCAGGTGCTGAGCATGGACGCGAAGGAGGCCGCCGAATTGGCCAACGCGATCCAGGAAGCCCACACCCGGCTGCATCGCTGCCGCATCTGCCAGGATTATACCGAGCAGGAGGTCTGCCGCATCTGTTCCAATCCCAAGCGGGACCAGTCGGTCATCTGCGTGGTGGAGAGCCCTCGGGATGTGTCCGCCTTTGAGCGCACCCGGGAGTACAACGGCCTGTATCATGTGCTGCACGGCCTGATCTCCCCCATGGACGGCATCGGCGCGGAGCAGCTTTGCGTCAAGGAACTGTTGGCCCGCCTGCAGAACGGCAAGGTCAAGGAGGTCATCATGGCCACCAACCCTACCGTGGAAGGGGAGGCTACGGCCCTCTATCTGGCCAAGCTGATCAAGCCGCTGGGCATCCGCACCACCCGCCTGGCCTATGGCCTGCCGGTGGGCTCCAGCCTGGAGTATGCGGATGAAACGACCTTGTACCGGGCACTGTCCGGCCGGGGAGAGTTGTAAACGGCG
Organism: uncultured Gemmiger sp.; assembly: GCA_944388245.1. Lineage (GTDB taxonomy): Bacteria > Bacillota > Clostridia > Oscillospirales > Ruminococcaceae > Gemmiger_A. Next base: position 1,701 of record CALXIA010000063.1, read on the forward strand.
GTATTTGACATTTTCCTTTGGATGAGATATACTATACTACCAACCATACAGGGGAGGTGACGGCATGGCCGCGGATAAACAAAGCAGCAAGACCATTGCCGTCAACCGGCAGGCCCGGCATGAATATTTCGTAATGGAAACGCTGGAGACCGGTATTGCGCTGGCAGGCACCGAAGTCAAGAGCCTGCGGCAGGGAACGGTCAACATGAAGGATTCCTGGGTCGAGGTGGAGGACGGCGAACTGATCGTCCGGGGGCTTCACATCAGCCCCTACGAGAAGGGGAACATCTTCAACCGGGACCCCTTGCGCGCCCGCAAGCTGCTGGCGCACAAGAACGAGATCCGCAAGCTGGGCCAGCAGATCAAGCTGCAGGGATATACCCTGATCCCGCTTTCGTTGTATTTCAAGCGCGGGCGGGTCAAGCTGGAGTTGGGCGTCTGTAAAGGCAAAAAGCTGTACGACAAGCGGGAGACCGATGCCCGCCGTGCCGCGCAGCGGGACATTGACCGGGCCCTCAAGGCCCACAACAACCGTTAAAACAGGCGTTCTGCCTGTTTTTCATGGGGATGTAAAGGTTTCGACGGGGAGAGGAACACGCGAGCAGCGGGTAGTGGTCGGGGGCCACACTATAAACGCCTCCAAAAAAATAGCTAACAACAACAAATTAGCTGTCGCTGCCTGATTACAGGCGGCTGTCCTGCCCATGTTAGTGCTGCATGGGGCCAGGGCATCATTTAGGCACTGAACGTGAGCAGCCCTAAGCTTTGCGGGCGGCCATGAACTCATGAAGCTACCAAAGCGTCGGCCTGTTTGCCGGCTTGGCGCGGCGGGAATGTTGTAGACAAACTGCACCCGGAGATACTCTCGTCGACTTCTTTTCGGACAGGGGTTCGACTCCCCTCATCTCCACCAGATGGACATTACACGAACACCTACTTTTTCAAAGGCGGCTTTGCCGTAAGGGTGTGGCTGTGATGTCAAAA
>CALXIA010000064.1 GCA_944388245.1 uncultured Gemmiger sp.
GGCATGGGCGGCGGCACCGGCACCGGCGCGGCGCCCATCGTGGCGCAGATCGCCCACGACCTGGGCATTTTGACGGGGGGCATCGTCACCAAACCCTTTGCTTTTGAGGGCCGCCGCAAGATGGTGCTGGCGGAACAGGGCATTGCCGGGCTGCTCATGCATGTGGACAGCCTGATTGTCATTCCCAACGAGCGGCTCAAGCTCATCAGCGAGGAAAAGATCACCCTGATGAACGCCTTTGAGGCGGCGGACAATGTGCTGCGTCAGGGCGTGGAGAGCATCTCCAACCTGATCAACGTGCCGGCGTTCATCAACCTGGACTTTGCCGACGTGCGCAGCGTGATGAAGGACGCGGGCTACGCCCACATGGGCGTGGGCCGGGCCAAGGGGGCCAACAAGGCCGAGAACGCGGCCAAGGCGGCCATCTCCAGCCCCCTGCTGGAGACCAGCATCGCCGGCGCCCGCGGCGTGATCATCAACTTCACCTCCTCCGCGGACATCGCCATGGAAGAGGTGGAGCAGGCTGCCAGCCTGATCACCAAGTCCGCCCATCCGGACGCGAACATCATCTGGGGTATCGCCTTTGATGATCAGCTGAACGACGAGATGAGCATCACGGTGGTGGCCACTGGATTTGAGAGCGTGCCGGAACAGACCGCCGCCAACGAGGCGCAGGCCGCCGGCGCTACCGGTTACGTGCAGACGCCCCGCGCGGTATTCTCCAGCGACGGCACCGCGGCGGCTGCCACGCCGGCCCCGGCTCAGGCGGAAAAGGACGATGACGACAACTATTTCGGCCAGATCCTGGATATCATCAACAACCGGCACTGATTGCGTGTGACCGTACAGGGAGGTGAACCCCCATGGCAGTACCCGAACAGCGCGAGGGGTTCAAAACCTCGCTGATTGGTTTTAATAAGACGGATGTGCTGGCCTGCATCGACGCGTTGAGCGCCCAGGCCCGCCAGCAGCAGGAACAGCTGCGGACCCAGGCGGAACAGGCCCAGGCCCGTTTGCAGGCCCAACTGGACGCGCTCAGCGCGGAGAAAGCCCGGCTGGAGCAGCAGGCTGTCCAGATGCAGCAGGAGATTGGGGCCGAGCGCCAGCGGGCGGACGCCGCCCAGCAGCGGGTGAACGATCTGGGGCAGAAGCTGGCGCGGGAGCAGTCCAACGCGGAGAATTTTCGCCGCCGCCTGTTCAACCGGGAAAAGGAAAACCGGGAACTGCGGGAGGCCAATGCCCGCCTGACGGCTGAAGCGGAAACCACAAGTCAGGAACTGGAACAGGCGCGCCGCTCCGGGCAGCAACAGCAGTTGCAGCTGGCCCAGCGGCAGCTGCAGATGGACCGGGAAGCCGCCGAAAGCCGCGCCCGCATCGCGCAGGAGCGGCAGGCGGAACAGCAGCTTATGACCCGCAGCGCCCAGGATATCTCGGATTCGGTTGCCCATTTGCGGGATGAGTTATCCCGCGTGGATGACCAGATCGCCCGCGCCCAGGCGCAGCTGGCTCAGGCTACCAGCGCCATCTATGCGGCGCTGGGTCAGACCGATCAGCATTTGCAGCAGCTGGGGGCACAGGCCCGCAGCTTTCCGCAGCCGCTGCCGGAACAGCCGGAACCGGCTGCCTGCACGGCGGGGGAACCCCCTTGCCCCGAGGCGGTCAGCCAGCCGGATATCCCCTCGGCTGCTGAACCGGCACGTCCGCCTGTACCCGATCCCGCGCCAAAAAGGCCGGCCGCCCCCTTGCGCCGGCCCCGCCCCCAACCCAAACGCCGCACCCGCGCCGAGCAGCTGCTGGACGCGATCGACCGCTTTTTGGGAGTATAAGATTCTGTTTCCTGTCATAGCGATCCAGCACCGGAGGCCGACGGGCCTCCGGTGCTTTTTCGTTCCCCGGAGAACGCTGGGCGGACGGTTTTACAAATCCATGGTTTGGTGGTACAATATATAAGTCTAACTATGTGCATACCCTGGCCGACCGGGCCGGGACGGGCGGGTGAGCCGCTCTTTGCCGATTGTTTTGAGGGAGTTACTGGGATTATGGCACAAACGAAACGCAGTTCGACCACCACCCGTTCGGGCACGGGGAAAAGCGCCGCGGGCAGCAAACGCACCTCCGCCCGCAGCCGGAAAAAGCCCCCCGAACTGGATAAAAGCTGGAGCATCCTGCTGTTCGGCGTAGGGCTGTTGCTCTGCGCGATGGCGTTCGTACCGGGCGAATCGGCCTGGAAAGCGGTGCGCACGGCGCTGTTTGGCGTCTTTGGGATGCCGTTTTACCTGTTAGGGCTGTTTTTGCTCTACTGGGCGGTGCTGGTGGCGCTGGAACAGCCCATCCGTGCCCGGTGCCTGCGCGCCTTGGCGTTTTTTGTGATGCTTTGCGGCTGTCTGGTGGCCTTTTCCCCGGTACAACTGTCCGGCCTTGACTTCAAGGGCGTGATGGGGGCGCTGTTCCAGAACGGGCAGACCCTGTTCGGCGGCGGCGTACTGGGCGGCCTTGTGGCCGGCAGTCTGCTGCTGCTCGGCGGCCCTCCCGCG